>JAIESI010000014.1 GCA_019746135.1 Xanthobacteraceae bacterium | reverse complement strand
AACTCGCCAGAAACTTCCTTGCCGGAGTTCAACTCGCCTCCGCTATGATCTTGCTCAACTGAAGACAGGCCCTAGTCTAAAGCGGGATGACTTTTCTTCGAATCGTCATCCCGCTTTAGCTTCTTGTTTGAGCATGATCTTTTCCGAAAACCGCTTCACACTTTTCGGGATCATGCTCTAGACAAACCCGCCGCGCGCCATCATCGCCGCGAACAGCAGGATCAGCACGACACCGAGCAGCTCGCCGTGGACCACCGCGGCGACGATGCGGAGCTTTTTCTCGCTCGGCTGCGGCATCACCCCGGCCTGCAGCGACCGGCGCCAGGACAAGAACTCGACCGTCGGGATCGCGGACAGGAGCGCGAGCACGATGAAGATTGCGAACTTGGCCATGAAGGCGTGGTTGGAAAAATAGTAGGCCGAGCCCTTCTCGAAATAGAACACGCGCAGCAGCCCGACGATCAGCAGCGCGGTGGCTGAAATGCCAAGGACCGCGTCGGTCGCGATCAGCCGCCGCGCGGTCGCGGGCGTCAGCTCCTGGCGGAGCAGCACGAACTCAACGGCGATGCAGGCGACCAGCGTGAAGGCCGTGAGGTGGTGGAGGAAGGCGAACAGCGTCGACATGAAGCCTCGGTGCTATCGCGCGCTGGCCTGCAGCGGGCATTTTTCCTCACCGCCTTCGTCAGATTCAGGTCTGCGCCGCGTCGGCGATGAGCATCAGCAATGCGCCAACGATGCGAGCGGCGGGCGTCAATTTCATGGCCATCGGATCCAGGTCGTGTCGCTCACATCGCTTTGGGGCAGGCGCGCGCCGGCACCCGCGTGTCGCAAACCGAGACGCCGTCGAGATAGTCGAGCCATTGCTTCTCCTGCTCCTTCGACGGCGCAAACTTGAACGCCTTTTGCACGACGTAAAGACTGTCGTTGCCCTTGATCGCCTTGAACCAGGTGTGCTCGGGCTTGCCGGTGCCGGGATTGCGCGGGCACGACATGGCCCACAGATTGGACGGATAGCCGCGCACCGGCGTCGCCGCGATCAGGTGCGACGTGCCGCCGGGACAGGCGCCGGTCCAGCCCTGCTCGATCCGCGCCTTGAACTGTTCCGGCGTGGCGCTGAGCCCGAAAAAGATCTGCACCGTGACCATCTCGGTCCAGTTCTTGACGCTCTCGCCCGCCGGCACCATCTCGCTGATCTGCGCCTTGTCCTGCCGTTTCTGGAAATCGACCTTCCAGCCGGCAGGCAATTGCACCAGCAGGTTTTCGTTCTGCAATTCGGCACGCGCAGCCGATGCCGCGACGGCCACAATCGCCGCGCCAACCATCAAACATCGATTCACGGGTGCCCCCTTTCCCGCGCTCAGCGTCCTGCCGGCGCGCCGATCGCCACCGGCCGCACCGGCGAGCCCGCGCCGCCCTGCGAGCGCAGCGGCAGGATCATCGTGCAGGACAGCCAGACCTTGTCCTTCGCAAGCTCGGCCAAGTTTGCGTTCTGGATGTTGTGGATGCCCGCGACCGCGAGATTGTGATGATGGATCGCAAACGGCAGACCGTCCGGCACGCTGGCCGGCGGCGCGGCCTTGCCCTGCAGCATCCCCTCCGGCACCGGATCGGTGAACGGGTTGTCGAGGGCTATGAGCACGATCTTCTTCTGCTCGATGAGCTTGGCGCCGTCGTAAGCGAGCCCCGGCCCCTTGGTGTAGTAGAACTTCTCGGTGTCGGGATCTTTCCAGTGATCGCCCCAGCCGGTGTAGATGTAGAGCACGTCGCCGGCCTGAAGCCCGCGCCTGCCGAGGCCCTGCGCCTTCAGCATCGCCTCGATGTCCTTGGCGGTGACGAGCGTCCCCGGCTCCATCGGCTTGCCCTTGCCGAGATGGGTTTTCGCATCGAGCAGCACCGCGGTGGTGACGATCGGCGGCACCTTGTCGATGCCGAGCTTCTTCAGCGGCGAGTCCGGCGTGGGCTTCACGTCGGACTGGCTGAAGCCGCCGTAGTATTTCGCGCCCGACGACGGAAACTCGCCCTTGCCGTCCCATGCCTGTGGCAGAACGGCAAAGTGCCCGAGCGCGTCCATCTGCGTGCCCTGCGCGCCGGGCTCGCCGCTTTCCGTCTCTTCGCCGTTGAAGGCGTGCCGGGTGCCGGGAATGCCGACGGTCGGCTTGTACTTGTCGCGCAGCGGCGTGCCGAACGGCGACTGCGGCATGGTGTTGGAGCGCAGATGCGACAGCTCGTAGGCCTTGGCCTTCGACTTCGCGAGATGCGGCGCGCAGCGCTTCCAGGTCTCGGAGCCGAGCGTGTTGGCCATGCCGATCTCGTCGCCCGCGGGCCAGGGCGACGCGGATTGCGGATGCGCAGCGTGCGAGGCGAGGAACCAAGCGGCAGACGCGAGCAGTGCGCGGGCGAGAAGTCGGATCATGCGGGCCTCCCTGAGATGCCGTGACGCCGGAGCAAGACTATCACCGCAGCCGCTGCGCCGGCCGCCTTGCGTTTGCAACGCAACAAGACAACGGGCCGCTTGGCCAACCTGGCTCCAGGCCCATCCGTAATACGACCTTAATGCTACCCGGATCATACTACCGTTGGGGCTGACGGTCGGCGGTGCGACCGCCATTTGAACCCGGCCGTGAAGGACCGCGACAAACCGCCATTCACGTCGTCGCGCCTTCGGGACGCACGTCACGACCGCTTTTTGGGGAGCTTTGCGTTGTGATCGCCCACATTGCCCGCACGAGCCTGCTTGCCCTTGCCGTCACCGTGCCGATGCTCGGCGCGGCCGAAGCCCGCACGTCCTATGACGGCCGCTGGAGCCTCACCATTCACACGACGCGCGGCGACTGCAGCACCTACAATTTCCCGGTCGACATCACCAACGGCCACGTCAGCTTCCCGAACCTCGTGCGCGCCAACGGCCGGGTCACGCCCAAGGGCCACGTGCGCGTGTTCGTCGCCGCCATGGGCAAGTCGGCATCGGGCTCCGGCAAGCTCAACGGCGCGTCGGGCCGGGGCCACTGGACCGGCCGCTCCGGCGAGGACCGCTGCGCGGGCGTGTGGACCGCGCAGCGGGCTTAAGGCCCGGCGCGAACGCCTCGGATCACAAAAAGCCGGTGCAGGCGCTGCCTGCGCCGGCTTTTTTTTGCCGCCGGCAGGAACGCGACATTCAGGCCGCTCGCGCCGTCAGCCGGTTGTGCTAGAATTTCTCATTCTCAACAGCACCCGGAGGTCGCCATGGCGCACAGCCTGGTTCCCAGCGACCGCGTCGAGGGAACGCCGGTCCACGGTCGCAACGGAGAGAAGCTCGGCACGATCGAGCGGCTGATGCTGAACAAGACGAGCGGCACGGTCGCCTACGCTGTCGTCAAAAGCGGCGGGCTGCTCGCCGCCCATCATCACTACCCGCTGCCCTGGGACACGCTCCGCTACAACGCGGCGCGCCATTGCTACGATGTCGACCTCACGCTCGAAGAGCTGCGCAGCGGCCCGAGCGAGTTCGACGACACGTTCGACTGGGGCGACCGGTCGCTGGCGGAGACTCGGCCGCATTATTGGGGGCTGTAGGCCTCCAGGCATGTCACACCGTTCAAGCGGTGCGCGCTCGCCTTCGCTGGCGCGCGCACACTGGCGTGGCAGCAAAGCGTTGGGTGGGCAAAGCCGCGCAAGCGGCATAGCCGTCCGAAGGACGGCGTCGCTTCGCTCGCCTATGCCCACCTCGTTGCGCAGAGCAAGGGTGGTGGGCCCGGCGCTTACGCGCCTTGGCCCACCCTGTACCCCTGCTGGCGTTCGGAACTGGTCCTGATTGTAGACTGGCCGGACGGGCCGATCTGCCGGGAGCCACCATGGCCCACCCGTGCCGCGAGCACCAACGTAGGACACGTGCCCCGGCAGATGGCCGCAACGCAGGTCCTACGCGCGGTGCACACAGCGACGCGGTCCTGTACAGATTCACATTTGTCAAACAGCCCTGCGGCCCGCCTCGCTTACTCTGCGAGCTCCGCCGAGCAAGCCAACGCTCCGCTGACCGGCCACTTCACTTTTTTGGGCTGCCGGGCCCGCCCCTTCCCCATTTTCCGTGTCCCTCGAAACGAGGGAATGGAGCGCCGGGAGGCGCCGGGCCCAGTGACGTAGGGCCCGACGGACCATCGGGTCCGCCGCGCGCCCGCCGAGGCGCGCGCCCCCCAGTGACGCAGGGGGGCGGCGCCTCCCGGCGCTCCACCGTGGTGCCGCGGCCAGAGGCACGTTCTCCCCGCCCGGCGGCTTCGGTTTGCTTGGCTTCGGACGATCCGAAAGAGGACGTCCTGGCTCAAGTTTGTTCATTATATGTTCCATTGCAGGAATATTGTCAACCCGCAGATCCGCCCCACTCATCAGTGCGGACAAGACGCTGATCGGCGTCGCAAAAATGGCGAAAGGAATTGCCGTCAGGGCGCTGTAGCGGGCAGGAACCGAAGTATCCGGCGCAAGTCCGTCCCGGATTTCACCGCCGCTCAATCCGGCTCCGCGCGCTGCCCGCGGCCGCGGTTACTTCAGATCGAGCAGCTCCACATCGAACATCAGCGTCGCATTCGGCGGAATGACGCCGGCGGCGCCACGCAAGCCGTAGCCCAGTTGCGGCGGCACGATCAGCGTGCGCTTGCCGCCGACCTTCATCGTCGCCACGCCCTCGTCCCAGCCGCGGATCACCTGCCCCGCGCCGACAGGAAACTCGAACGGCTGATTGCGATCGACCGAGGAGTCGAATTTCTTGCCCTTGGCGTCGTTGACGTAGAGCCAGCCGGTGTAGTGCACGACGGCAGTCTGGCCGGTGCGCGGCGACGCGCCGGTGCCGACCTTGCTGTCGATGATCTGCAGGCCGGAGGACGTGGTGACGGGGTTCGCGGAGGACTGGGACATCGCGGAATGAACCATGAGCGTTGAACCGAACACAGGCAGGCTAAGGACAACGAACGCGGCCATCAATACCGCACGCGAATACGATTGCATCGGCACTCTCCCTGGGACGACCTGTCGGCCACCTCCGTGGCGCGATCCCCCGGACGCCGCCAGGGAGCACTGCAAGATGGCCGAAGCTTGGTTCCGGCTGCCGTCCCACGCATAATGGCATGCACACTTCTGCAGGTCGGACTGCGCATTTTGACCCACCATCCCATCATCATCGCCGGCGGCGGCATCGGCGGCCTCGCCATGGCGCTAACGCTGCACCAGATCGGCGTGCCCTGCATCGTGGTCGAAGCGGTGCGCGAGATGCGCGCGCTCGGCGTCGGCATCAACCTGCAACCCAACGCCGTGCGCGAGCTCTACGACCTCGGCTTCACGCAGGCCGATCTCGACGGCGTCGGCCTGCCGGCCAAGGAATGGGCGCTGGTCGGGCTCAACGGCAACGATATTTATTCCGAGCCGCGGGGACTGCTCGCCGGCTACAACTGGCCGCAATACGCGGTGCATCGCGGCCGGTTCCACATGCTGCTGCACGACAAGCTGGTGGAGCGGCTCGGACCGCAGGCCGTCCGGCTCGGCTGCCGCGTCACCGGCTACCGTAAAAGTTCCGACGGCAGCGTCAGCGCGATCCTCGAACCGGCCGACGGCTCGACCGCCGACGTGAAAGGCTCGCTGCTGATCGGCGCCGACGGCATCCACTCGGCGGTCCGGGCGCAGATGCATCCGGCGCAGCCGCCGATCCACTGGGGCGGCGCGATCATGTGGCGCGGCACCACCTCCGCGAAGCCGATCCGCACCGGCGCCTCGTTCGTCGGACTCGGCACGCACCGCCAGCGGGTGGTGTTCTATCCGATCTCGCATCCCGATCCGAAAACCGGCCTGTCGATGATCAACTGGATCGCCGAGGTGACGATGGACAACAGCGAGGGCTGGAAGCAGAGCGGCTGGTTCCGGCAGGTGGCGATCTCCGACTTCGCGCGTCATTTCGATGGCTGGGTGTGGGACTGGCTCGACGTGCCCGCCCTGCTCCGGCAAGCCGACAGCGCGTTCGAGAATCCGATGATCGACCGCGATCCGGTGCCGACCTGGGTGGACGGCCCGGTGGCGCTGATGGGCGACGCCGCGCATCCGATGTACCCGACCGGCTCCAACGGCGGCAGCCAGGCAATCGTCGATGCGCGGGTGCTGGGCGCCTGCATGGTCGAGCACGGCGTGACGCCGGCGGCGCTCGCGGCCTTCGACGCGAAGCTGTGCGGCCCGATCTCGCAGGTGGTCCTGCGCAACCGCGGCGCGGGTCCGTTCGGGCTGCTCAACATGGTGGACGAGCGCTGCGGCGGGACGTTCGACAATGTCGACGATGTGATCCCGCCGAAGGAGCGCGCGGAGTTCATGGCGGGTTACAAGGCCGCGGCGGGGTTTGCGATTGAAAGTCTCAACAAGGCGCCGAGGACGATTGCGGACGGGGCATGCGCCCGAGTTGCGTGACCTTGGAGATAGATCGGCTGCCCAATTCGCGCTTCACCCTTTGCGGCTCTGCTGCGCTTGATATTCCTTAAATTGGCGATTGTAGTCTTCATAATACCAAGTCAACTTACGAACCAAGTCGACAAGGTTCCACGTTTTGGTACAAACATAGATTAGCAACCCCAGGTCGAGCGAAATCAAATATTTGTTCCACGAGTTAAACGCGACTAAGCGGACAGATATTGCTGCTAAGGCTGACGCCAATAACAGCCCTATTTGAAGCATGAGCGTGTATTGCGGCCAGAAGAGAAATTGATCAAATTGTCCTTCGTCCTTCAGATAACTGGAGAATGGATATTCTGAAACCATACGCTGGACCTGGGCCAACGATGCGATCGACACCGATCCAAAAAACCCCGCAACCACAGCAATCGCAGACAGAATAGTGATCGCTCCGTCGTCTCCAGTTTGAGCAGATGACACAAGCCCAAGAGAGAAAACCACGGCGGGCGGTATCGCACAGCAAATTATCAACCACCACGGAAAAAACGCTCGCCACGACCGCTCTGCCGCCGACAGCTGAAGAGCTGCAGCAAAGGCCTCCCAAAAATCGGGAGGTTTAGTCATCATCTTCCGTCGTTATCCGGATCGTGATGTCATCCTTCTCGTCATACGTTGTGACTTCTCTTTCGATCGAATGCCTTCCGATCAGGCCAATAAAATCTCGGCCGTAGTTCCGAATGTGCATCAAAACCGAATCTTTCCGACCGCGATATTCTGCAAACTCGCCGTAAAGGTCTGCTCCCTTTGCCTTGTCGAAGAGCTGAAAATGCCGATCTGGATTTACTTCTTTCCCATCGGTAGTGCTTAGCTGGTACCGAAAGAGTTTGTATTGCATTGGCCCTCCTCCCCGTGAGGGCCATGGTACTAACACCGTCCATGCAACGCCAGATTGCAAATTCGAACCGCTGTAATTTGTCACACCGGCAAATTGTCGTGCTTCCTTCGCGGCATCTCCACCTGCTTGCCCCGCAGCATCGCCAGCGCCCGCGCAATCCGCCGCCGTGTCGAATGCGGCATGATCACATCGTCGATATAGCCGCGCTCGGCGGCGATGAACGGTGACAGGAAGCGCTCCTCGTATTCCTTGGTCCGCGCCGCGATCTTGTCCGGATCGCCGATGTCGGCGCGGAAGATGATCTCCACCGCGCCCTTGGCGCCCATCACCGCGATCTGCGCGGTCGGCCAAGCATAGTTCAAGTCGCCGCCGACATGCTTGCTCGCCATCACGTCATAGGCGCCGCCGAACGCCTTCCGCGTGATGATGGTGACGAGCGGCACCGTGGCCTGCGAATAGGCAAACAGAAGCTTGGCGCCGTGCTTGATCAGGCCGCCATACTCCTGGTCGGTGCCGGGCAGGAATCCCGGCACGTCGACGAACGTCACGATCGGGATGTCGAACGCGTCGCAGAAGCGCACGAAGCGCGCGCCCTTGCGCGAGGCGTCGCTGTCGAGCACGCCGGCGAGCACCATCGGCTGGTTGGCGACAAAGCCCACGGTGCGGCCGGCGATCCTCCCGAAACCCGTGACGATGTTCTTCGCGAAGGCTTCCGAGACCTCGAAGAAATCGCCCTCGTCCACCACCTTGGTGATCAGCTCCTTGACGTCGTAGGGCTTGTTCGGATTGTCCGGAATAAGGGTATCGAGAGAAAGGTCCACACGCCCGACGTCGTCGTGGCTCGGCCATTCCGGCACGCCGGCCTCGTTGTTGGCGGGCAGGAAATCGATCAGCCGCCGCATCTGCAGCAGGCATTCGACGTCGTTGTCGTAGGCGCCGTCGGCGATCGACGACTTGGTGGTGTGCACGCTCGCGCCGCCGAGCTCCTCGGCGGTCACCACCTCGTTGGTCACGGTCTTCACCACGTCGGGGCCGGTGACGAACATGTAGCTGGTATCGCGAACCATAAAAATAAAATCGGTCATGGCCGGCGAATAGACGTCGCCGCCGGCGCACGGGCCCATGATGACGCTGATCTGCGGGATCACGCCCGAGGCGACCACGTTCCGCTTGAACACCTCGCCGTAGCCGCCGAGCGAGGCGACGCCCTCCTGGATGCGGGCGCCGCCGGCATCGAACAGGCCGACGATCGGCGCGCGGGCGCGCATCGCGGCGTCCTGCACCTTGATGATCTTCTGCGCGTGGGTCTCCGACAGCGAGCCGCCGAACACGGTGAAGTCCTTGGCGAACACGAACACGGTTCGGCCATTGACCGTGCCCCAGCCGGTGACGACGCCGTCGCCCGGGATCTTCTGCTTCTCCATGCCGAAGTCGATCGAGCGATGCTCGACGAACATGTCGAACTCCTCGAACGAGCCCTTGTCGAGCAGCAGCTCGATGCGCTCCCGCGCGGTCAGCTTGCCACGGTTGTGCTGCGCCTCGATGCGCGCCGCCCCGCCGCCGAGGCGAGCCTGCTCGCGCCGCTGCTCCAGTTTGTCGAGGATGTCCTTCATCGAACCCCTATGCCCTTTTTCTTCTTGGACCTCAGGCAAGAGGCATACCACGCCGGTTCCTCGGTCCGAAGCTGCAAGGCCCCAGGGTTTTGAGCCAACTCCTGCCGTCATCGCCCGCGAAGGCGGGCGATCCAGTCTACAGCCGCTGCGACCGCTGGATGCCCCGCTTTCGCGGGGTACGACAGCCGGTGGTTTTCGGCAGCACGAGCGGGCACTGGACGCCTCAACTGCGGCGCGCCCAAAGCGCGTCGCGCCGCTCAATCCAGCCGGGTCAGCGTATGATAGAGCCCGACCGAAAAGGCGTGCGCCACCAGCGTTTCCTGCGCGCCGGAGCGTTGCGGCCGGTCGGCCAGCACGCAGGCTGCATAGGTCGGCCCGTCGCGGCCGCCTGGATCGGCCTTAGCCAGCGCGGCCTCGGTGATGCGGCGGCAAAGCCATTTCGTGAACGGCCGCAGCCATGGATCGCCCTCCGCCTGGCTCACGCTGACCAGCATCGTCGCCGGCTGCAGGCCCTTCCAGCTCACCATGCAGGCCGTGCCCTTGCCCCGCAGCAGCCACGCGCCGGGCAGGCCGAGACCCAGCCCTCGCGGCAGCGGCACGCAGCGGTCGATGCTCCAGTCGCTGTCGCTGAACGCAAGCAGACGCTCCGGATAGCCGGCTTTGCCGAAGCGATTGCGCAGCTGTTGGGCAAGGCTGCGGTCGGGCCGCCGGTCCTGCTCCAGCGCGATGCGGAACGGGAACGCAGCGGCATCCGATGCGCCGCGTGGCCCGACCGAAAACAGTCCAACCACGTCACTGATTTTCTTCTGCTGGGTGTGGTCGTAAATGATATTGCCGTCGAGCTCGACCCAGGTCCGGCCGGGCGGATATTGGAAATGCACCTGGGCGCGATCGCCGTACTTCGCCTTCATCTCCTCCTGAAGACCGTTGTAGGAAATGAGCGACGCCGACACGTTGACGCCGAGCGCGTGCCGCGCCACCAGCTCCGAGCGGCCGGTACGCCAATCGCGCACCAGCATCGCGTAGGCCAGAGCGCCGACCAACGCGATGGCCGCCACCGCGATAACCGCCTTGACGACGAGCCGCATGGGCGCTCCTTTCGGCGCCTTTGTGGCCGATCCGCGTTACCAATCCCTGACGGCCGAAGCTGCAATCCTTTGCACCGCACCGCGGCCGGGACGCCCCGAAGCGGGTCGGGTCGCACTCTCCCGTCCCTTCCGCGGGCCGCCGCCCCCCGCCGACGGGCCTTCGGACATGAGGGCCAGCGGTTTCCGGCTCGGGTTGCCGGAACCGGCCGCCTGAGGCATGACACCGGCCCATGAATGGACCACAGAACACCGGACCGCAGGCGGCAGAAACCAAGATATCCCAGACCAGCGCCACGCCCGCCGCCGATCCGCTGCAGGAGGCGCTGGCGCTGCACCGGGCGGGCAAGCACGACCTCGCCATGCAGCGCTACGTGGCGTTGCTGCAGAAGGACCCGGACAACGCCGACGTGCTCTACTACGTCGCGGTGCTGGCGGTTCAGGAGGGGCAGTTCGCCGAGGGCGCCAAGGTGATCCGCCGCGCGCTCGCGGTCGGCAAGCCGCAGGCGCGGCTCTACAACCTGCTCGGCCAGCTGCACCTGCGACAGAACCAGGACGAGGACGCGCTGCGGGCGTTCGGCCAGGCGATCGAGACCGACCCGGCATTTCCCGACGCCTACGGCAACCGCGGCGCGCTGCTCGCGGAGATGAAGCGCTTTCAGGAGGCGTTCGAGGATCTCAACCGCGCGATCAAGCTGCGGCAGAACAACGCCACCGACCTCTGCAACCATGGCGGCGTGCTGTCGGACCTGGGGCGGCTCGACGAGGCGCTGCGAAGCCTCAACCGGGCGCTGGAGCTGATGCCGAAGCTTGCGCCCGCGCTCTACAACCGCGCCGAGGTGCTGTCGAAGCTCGGACGCCATGCCGAGGCGCTCGCGGACTACGACCGCGCCATCGCGATTTTCCCCAACAATGCCGGCGCGCACAGCAACCGCGCGGCGGTGCTGAAGCAGCTCGGGCGGCTCGACGAGGCGCGCGCCGCGATCGACCAGGCGCTGGCGATCGATCCGAACTCCGTGGAGACGATCACCAACCGCGGCAACATCGCCTTCCAGCAGGGCCGGCTCGACGACGCCATGGCCGATTACGACCGGGCGCTGCAGGCCAAGCCCGACTTCGCCGAGGCGCATCACGGCCGAGGGCTCGCCTGCCTCACCCGGGGCGACTGGGACGCGGGCTTCAAGGACTACGAATACCGCGACCGGCTGAAGACGCCGGTGTACCAGCCCCTGCCGCACCCGCGCTGGGGCGGCGACGCTGCGCCCGGCGAGCGGCTGCTGCTGCTCTGCGAGCAAGGGCTCGGCGACACGATCCAGTTTTCGCGGTTTGCGCCGCTGCTTGCCGCGCAGGGCCGCGACGTGACGCTGCTGGCGCCGGCCAACATGCAGCGGCTGTTGTCGACGCTCGAGGGCGTGACGGTTGCGAGGATGGCCGACGCGCCGCCGGTCAATGGCGATTCCTTGGGCCGTCCGACGCGCTGGCTGCCGTTGATGAGCGTGCCGGGCGTGCTCGGGGTGCGGCCCGACACGATTCCGGCCATGGGGCCCTATCTCAAGGCCGAGCCCACGCGGGTTGAGACCTGGAGCGCCTGGCTTGGCGGCGAAAGATCTGGCAGCGAAGGCTTCCGCATCGGCATCAACTGGGGCATCGGCACGGTTCCGGTCTGGTTCAGCCGCCTGCGCGACGTGCCGCTTGCGGCGTTCGCGCCGCTGGTGGAGATCTCCGGCGCGCGGCTGATCTCGCTGCAGATGGGCGGAGCGCTGTCGCAGATCGGCCTCGTGCCGTTCGGGGCGAAGATCGAGCAGCCCGGCGACAGCTACTATGCCGACATGGGCGCGTTCCTCGACACCGCGGCGCTGATGATGAGCCTCGACCTGATCGTCACCTGCGACACCTCGGTCGCGCATCTCGCGGGCGCGCTCGGGCGGCCGGTGTTCGTGGCGCTGCCGGCGATCTCCGACTGGCGCTGGCTCACCGGCCGCGACGACACGCCGTGGTATCCGACCATGCGGCTGTTCCGGCAGGACACACCGGGCGACTGGAATGGCGTGTTCGCGCGGATTGCGGCGGCGGTGGCGGAGATGGCGGAGATGGCGGGGCGGTAGCACGCTTCCTCGATGCTGAAACGGGCGAACTCCTGATCCGTCATCCTGAGGTGCTCGCCCGCAGTGCGTAGGGTGGGCAAAGCCGCGAAGCGGCGTGCCCACCTCTTTTCGCCGGAGCAGAATTGGCGGGCCCGGCACCATAGCGCGTCGAAGACGCGCGTGAACGCGCTGGTGGCGCCTTGGCCCACCCTACAACCAAGTCGCACGGCTTACTTGCAAATGTCCTTCAGCGCGGTCCATTGCGCCGCGGTGAGCAGCTCCGGGCCGATCGGCGTGCGGTCGGCCTTTTTCATGGTCTCGAGCCGCTCCTCGGTCAAAGGATGGCTGGAGAGAATGCTGATGCTCTTGTTGGCCTGCGCGCCGGTGACGCGGAACAGGAGCGCGCCCGCCGGCACCGGCGAGCGGCCGAGCCTCTGCATCGTGTCGATCGCAAACGCGTCGGCGCCGCGCTCGGCGTCGCGCGAATAGGAGGCGTCGAGCATCGAGCGACTGATGAAGATCACCGCGCCCGCGCCGCTGACGTCGCCGAACAGGAGGCCGAACAGGAACGAGGTGCCGCCGGTCTGGATCATCTGCCGCATGCTGTCGCGGTGCCGCACGTGGCCGAGCTCGTGGGCCAGGATGCCGGCGATCTCGTCGGGGCTTCTCGCCTTCTGCAGCAGCCCGTCCAGCAGATAGATGCGGCCGCCGGGCAGCGCGAAGGCATTCGCCATGCCGGACGACAAGACATGCGCGTCGAGCGGAATTTCCAGATTGCCCGCGGTCCGGAGCTTTTCGACCAGCTCCCTGAACGCCGCCTGCCCCGCAGCGCCGGTGCATTCCTTGCCGCCGAGCAAGCCGCGGATCTGTCCGTCCGCCATCTCGCCGATGCGCTTCTCGAATGCCATCGGCACATAGGGCGCGAGCCGGTCGGCGACATGGGGAATGCCGAACCAGGCCAGACCGACGATCGAGCAGACCGCGGCGAGCGACCACAGGACGATCTTTCCGGTCCTGACCTGGCCGAGGCCCGCGGCGTCGAGCGCCTTGCAGTGCTCGGCAACGAGGGTCTGCGTCGCCGGATCGGAAATCTCGAGCCGCGCCAGCGGCAGCGCGGCCACGCAGCTCAGCCGCATGACATTCGGCGGGCCATCGGCCCGGCGGACGTCGCCAAACGACCAGACGTCGAGGATCGTGTCCTGCTCGATGATGTCGACGCCGCCCGTGAAGCTCAGCTTGACGCTGCGCTTCCTGTTGGTGCGGCCGTCGAAATAGACCGCCGGGTGCGCGGGCTCCCTCACCTCGGCAACGGCGGGTGCCGCCGTTGCGCTCCGTAAGGGCCCTTTCGTCGCAAGCTCTGTCGACATCGGCGTCGTCCCCATGCGCACCCGCTGGGGTCTGATTCACCTTCGTTGAATCAGACCCGTCGCTCGTCCTTTTGCTTGCCTGGGCATGATCTTTTCCGAAAACCGCTTCACACTTTTCGGGATCATGCCCTCTTGCCTGGGCATGATCTTTTCCGAAAACCGCTTAACACCCCGGATCAAGTCCGGGGCAGGCTTTTTCGGGATCATGCCCTAGAACCCGACCACGTCGAGGCTGCCGGCAAGACCTTCGCCGACCGCGCCGGCCAGTTCGCCCTGCCGGGCCGCGACCTCGCCTGCGGCGGCGAGATTGTGCACCGTCACGGACTGCGCCACGCGCTGCCACACATCATGGATCAGGTAGATGCGCATCACCGCCCAGAAGCCGAGGATGAAGGCGACATAGCCCACCGCCGCCGCGGTCATGACGCCCCAGTGCTGGCTGAGCGTCAGCATCTTCTGCTCCACCGAGCCGTCACCGCCGATCAGCGAAAAGCCGATACCGAGCGTGGCACCCATCCAGATCGCCAGCGCCAGCAACAGCAGGATGCTCCAGCCGATCACCTTCCAGTAGAGGCCGACGAACACGCCGGGACGCATATCCGAAGAGAAGCGCACCTCGCCAAAGCGGATGCCCGACCCCCACCAGCGCCACTCGATCGACTTGTAGCGAGCGTAGATGAAGGGCGCGACCACCACCTGCACGAAGCACGCCAGCCCGATCACGCCGGCAACCTGCTCCGCATCGCCACCCGAAAAATGCCGCACGACGGCCACGGCCGGCAAAGCCACGAGGCCCCAGCCGACAAGCCACAGCCACCAGCCCTGCTGGAACAAGCCGCCGCCGGTGCCTTCGAAACGGCCCTCGAGATTTCCATAGGACGTGTAGCGCATCTTGAACTGCTCGAGCGCCGCCTGCCGCCACGGCAGCGCGAGGCCCAGGCTGACGAAGACCAGCACGGTCCAAAGGCCGACGCGCCAGGCGTAGCTCAGGCCCGACCCGGTCATCGAGAAGCGGACGCCGCGCCACACCGTCCGCGTCAGGCGGTAGCGGCGCGAGCGGTAGATCGCGAACTGGAGAAAGACGTAGTAGAACAGCGCGAGCGGGATGCTGGCGAAAGCCTGCAGCCGCTCCGCTTCCAGACCAAGCAGAAAATAGCCCACGTAGATCGGCACGAGGATCGCCATCGCGACCAGGAAGCCGACCAGCAACTGCTTTGCGGTGCCGACATATTCCGGCGCGTCGCCATCCACCGCGGTGCGCGACCACAGCTGCCGCCGCATGTCGGTCGCAAGCCAGAAGCGGTAGAAGCCGGCGGTGACGAATTCGAGGAGCGCGCCGCGCAGGACGAGGCGGCGGAACGCGGGCCGGTCACCGGCAAACGCCACGCGGGCGTCGGCGGGCGCCGGCGCTGCCAAGGCCTGCGGCAACGCCACCGGGACAAGCTGGGGAGCGAGCGGGAGCTTGGGAACCGTCACGTCGTTCATGGCTCAAATCGCTTTGGTGAGAGGGTGAGGTGCCAAGGAAACTCTGCCAGCCAACCCGCGGAGCAAACAGCGAAAACATCTCTTGAAGTGATGCATGAAGGGTCGCGGCTTGCGGCCGGACAGCAGCGCGGAAATCACAGCCACGCGCTGTGAGATGATGCCTCCCTGAGGTTTCATTGGCTTGGTCGCCCCGGGCGCGGCCGGGGTTCATGGCGTCGTAGCCTCCGTCATTGCGGGCCCGCTCCGCAGCGCGACAAAGACGCGCGTAAGCGCGCTGGTGTCGCGAGCGCCCGGGAATGACGGCCGAGGTGTCAGCGGATGACCGCAAGTCCCTTGTCGGTCACCTGATAGACCCGGCGGTCCATGACATCGCGCGGCCCGCCCGCCGGCCGCTCCGGGTCGAAGATCAGCGCACAGGCGACATAATCGGCCTTGCCGCCCTGCCCGGCCAGCTCCTCGAGCCAGCCGCTCGACATCAGCCGGCAGATCGGGGTGATGAGATGGCGCATCCACCGGCCGCCGTCGGCGACGACGCCGCCGATCAGCATGGTCGCCTGCGGCTCCTTCAGCCAGCGCACGATGCAGACGTCGCTGCTGCCAAGCCGCAGCCGCACGTCGACGGACGAGATGCCGGTGCTCGGCGTGAGAAAGCTCTTGCAGCCTTCGAGCTTCCAGTCGCTGTCGGCGTAGTCGAAATAGGCCGGCGCGCGGGAATGGAAACGCCTGAGCCGCTCGTGCGTCACCGGCTCGCGCTGGTCGCGATCGAACATGTCGGGGACGATCGAATACGGAAACCGCTGGATCGACTTGCCGTCGCTTACGGTAAACAAACCGTAGACGCTCGTGATCTTGCGGGCCATCGGCGGCGGCTCGACGACGTTGCCGCCGACGCGAACACCGGCGCCAGTTTCGGAATCATCGATCGCTTCGGCCTCGGGCCCATGCATGGCCTTCGCCTGGGCGTCGAGCGCGCTCGGATCCGCAGTCTTGATGGAATAATCCAGCGCCGCAGCGTAGCCGAGCTGCAGGTTGGAGGCCGGCATGACCCATTCCAGGACGGTCACCGCATAGGCTGCGCCCGCGATCAGGCCCACGCAGCCGACCGTGGCGGCAATTGAGACCGCTATCCGCGCCTTCATCGGCTTGCTGCTCCCGTCAGGCTGACGGCCTAGCAGAAACCGGTTAGCCGATGCTGAATCGAGTTCCGGCTGCAAGCGCCCTATCTGCCGGACAAAGCGGCAAGAATGGCCGCCGCCGCATCGAACTCCTTGCGGCGATAATCGCGGCGCTGCAGCGCCAGCTCATCGCGGCCCCAGAACTGCATGTTCCAGTCCTCGTCGACATGGGCGGCGGTCCATACATCATCGGGCGACAGCCGGCGCTCGGCGAGCGCGAGCGCGAGCAGCGCCGAGCCGGTGATGGTGGTGGCGACGCTCAGCGCGCCGAGACGCCAGTGGCCCGGTGGATCGTCGGTGCCGGAGATTTTCGGACGCACTGCTGCGATCGCTTCCTCGGGCTGCACGACATGCATCACGCCTTCGGTCAGATCGAAACGCGCACCCAACGCATCGCGCGCCCAGGCCACCACCGGATCCCAGTGCTTGCGCTGGAGCGCGACGAGACCATCGGGATCAGGCGCGCGGTAAAACAACAGGTCGCTGCCCAGATACTTCGCGATCTCGTCGGCGACCGGCGCGGGCGCAGGCGCCACGCCGTCGATGATCGAGTTGGCGAGCCGGGTGAGCGGCATGGTCGCCGGATCGATCACCTTCTCCTGCGCGCGCCATTCGGCGGCGATCGCTTGCGCGATCGCAAGCACCGGCGCGGCGAACGGATTGCGCGCAGGCGTGCGCACCGCGCGGCCGTCGAGCAGCACCGCGTAGCCGCCGCTGCCCTTGCCGGCCGTCGCCTCCTTGAAGAACCGCGCGCGCAAATTCGGCCGCATGTTGCGCCGCGCCGCCTCCATCGGATCGAGCGGCTGATTGGCAAAAATGTCCTCGAAGATGTCGCGCATCGCTCGCAAAACCGGCCCGGTTCGTGGTGACACTGTTGTGATTGGAATTGTGCGCCGCAGCAACCCCATTTGTCGGTGGAATGCAAAATAACGCCGCCACAAATTCGGACCGGGAAGCTGCAATTTCCGGGCGTTTTGGCGCCGCGTGCAGCGCCGCATTGTGGCGTGTTCACCACGCCGACGCGGTCTTCGGATTTGCAGGCGCCGGACCACAGATATGCCCGTGGCAGCGGTGGAATTCGAAGTTTTTGTCTATTAAAATTCCATTCTGGAATCGGCGGTTAGACGTTGACGGCCGCCGAATGGGAACCTGCCGCTGCGTCACGCGAGCCCCTGGGAATTCGCGAAGAAGGGACGCGTGAAGAGGAGTCGATGAAACCAACTGACATTGGGAATCCCGACTACTTCCATAAAGTGGTCGACTGCCAGTGGGCGTGCCCGGCTCACACCCCCGTCCCCGAATACATCCGCTTGATCGCCGAAGGCCGCTACAGCGACGCCTACATGATCAATTGGAAGTCGAACGTGTTTCCGGGAATTCTCGGACGCACCTGCGACCGGCCGTGCGAGCCGGCGTGCCGAAGGGGCCGCGTCGAGGACAACCCGGTCGCGATCTGCCGCCTGAAGCGCGTCGCCGCCGACTACAAGGACGACGTCTCGCACCGGATGCCCAAGCCCGGGCCGAAGAACGGCAAGCGCATTGCGCTCATTGGCGGCGGGCCCGCGTCGCTTGCGGTGGCGCGCGACCTCGCGCCGCTCGGCTACCACTGCACGGTGTTCGATCAGGACCCGAAGGCCGGCGGCATGATGCGGAGCCAGATTCCAAAATTCCGCCTGCCCGACGCGGTGATCGACGAGGAGTGCGACTACATCCTCAACCTCGGCATCGAGTTCAAGGGCGGCCACCGCATCGACAGCCTGAAGAAGCTCTTGTCGGAAAACTACGACGCGATCTTCGTCGGCTCCGGCGCGCCGCGCGGCCGCGAGCTCGAGATTCCGGGCCGCAAGGAAGCGGCCAAGAACATCCATATCGGCATCGACTGGCTCTCGTCGGTGTCGTTCGGCCACACCAGCCAGATCGGCAAGCGCGTGATCGTGCTCGGCGGCGGCAACACCGCGATGGACTGCTGCCGCACCGCGCGGCGGCTGGGCGGCGACGACGTCAAGGTGATCGTGCGTTCGGGCTTCGAGGAGATGAAGGCGTCCCCCTGGGAGAAGGAGGACGCCATGCACGAGGACATCCCGATCCTCAACATGCTGGTGCCGAAGGCCTTCACCCACGACAACGGGAAACTCACCGGCGTCACCTTCGAAAAGGTGAAAGCGGTGCGCGACGAAAAGGGCCGCCGCAACCTCATCCCGACCGGGGAGCCGGATCAGCATTTCGAATGCGACGACGTGCTGGTCGCGGTCGGCCAGGAGAACGCGTTTCCCTGGATCGAACGCGACTGCGGCATCGAGTTCGACAAATGGGACATGCCGAAGGTCGATCCGACGACGTTCGTGTCGACCAACCCGAAGGTGTTCTTCGGCGGCGACGCGGCGTTCGGGCCGAAGAACATCATCTGGGCGGTGGCGCACGGCCATGACGCGGCGCTGTCGATCCACAAGCTCTGCTCGGGCGAGAACATCACCGAACGGCCGCTGCCCGAGGTGACCATCTCCTCGCAGAAGATGGGCATCCACGAGTGGAGCTACGACAACGACATTTCCGCGGACAAGCGCTTCAAGGTGCCGCACCGCGAGAAGGTGATCGCGCTGAAGGACATCCGCGCCGAGGTGGAGCTGGGCTTCGATCCGAAGCTCGGCTTCAACGAGGCGCAGCGCTGCCTGAACTGCGACGTGCAGACGGTGTTCACCTCGCAGCTCTGCATCGAGTGCGACGCCTGCGTCGACATCTGCCCGATGGACTGCATCACCTTCACGCCGAACGCCGAAGAGGCGGACCTGCGGACCCGGCTGAAGGCGCCGTCGACCAACCCGACACAGGACCTTTACGTCGCCGATGGCCTGAAGACCGGCCGGGTGATGGTGAAGGACGAGGACGTGTGCCTGCACTGCGGGCTTTGCGCCGAGCGCTGCCCCACCGGTGCGTGGGACATGCAGAAGTATCTCATCGACATGACCCACGCGGGTAAGCCATGCCAGCCACAGCGCCGATCAGCAGCGTAAACGACTTCGTCGTCCGGTTCGCCAACGTCAACGGCTCCGGATCGGCCAGCGCCAACGAGATGTTCGCGCGCTCGATCATCCGCCACGGCGTGCCGGTGTCGCCGCGCAACATCTTCCCCTCGAACATCCAGGGCCTGCCGACCTGGTACGAGGTGCGCGTCACCGAAGCGGGCCATCTCGGCGCCCGCGGCGGCGTCGACATGATGGTGGCGATGAACCCGCAGACCTGGGACAAGGACGTCGCCTCGATCGAGCCCGGCGGCTACCTGTTCTACGACTCGACCAAGCCGATGCCGGCCTCCAAGTTCCGCGAGGACATCACGGTGATCGGCGTCCCCCTCACCGCGATCACCAACTCGACCTACACCGATCCGCGGCAGCGGCAGCTGTTCAAGAACATCATCTATCTCGGCGCGCTGTCGGCGCTGCTCGACATGGATCCGAAGCTGATCGAGCAGCTGATCGGCGAGCAGTACAAGACCAAGGAGAAGCTGCTCTCCTCCAACGTCCATGCGCTGCACCTCGGCCGCGACTGGGCGCTGCAGAATTTGAAATGCCCGATCGGGCTTCGGGTGCAGAAGGCCGACAAGGTCGGCGACCGCATCTTCATCGAAGGCAACAATGCCGCGGCGCTCGGCGCCGTCTATGGCGGCGCCACGGTCTGCGCCTGGTATCCGATCACCCCGTCGTCGTCGCTCGCCGACGCCTTCACCAGCCACTGCAAGCGGCTGCGCCACGATCCCGAGACCAAGAAGGCGAAATACGCCATCATCCAGGGCGAGGACGAAATCGCCTCGATCGGCATCGTCGTCGGCGCCGGCTGGAACGGCGCCCGCGCCTTCACCGCCACATCCGGCCCCGGCGTCTCGCTGATGACCGAGTTCATCGGCCTGACCTACTTCGCGGAAATCCCCGCGGTGATCATGAACGTGCAGCGCGCCGGCCCCTCGACCGGCATGCCGACGCGCACCCAGCAATGCGACGTGATCTCGTGCGCCTATGCCTCGCATGGCGACACCAAGCATCCGCTGCTGTTCCCGGAAGACCCGCATGAGGCCTTCGAGATGGCGGCGCAGTGCTTCGACCTCGCCGAGCGGCTGCAGAGCACGGTGTTCCTGATGCTCGACCTCGACATCGGCATGAACCACCGGCTCTGCCGGCCGTTCAAGTGGGACGAGAGCAAGCAGTACGACCGCGGCAAGGTGATGACGGCGGCGATGCTCGACGAGGGCCGCGACTTCGGCCGCTATCTCGACGTCGACGGCGACGGCATCCCCTATCGCACCTATCCGGGCACGCACCCGACGAAAGGCTCGTACTTCACCCGCGGCACGTCGCGCGACAGATATGCGCGGTACTCGGAAGAAGGCGCGGTCTACCAGGACAACATGCAGCGGCTGCTCCGCAAGTTCGAGACCGCGAAGGACCTGGTGCCGCGGCCGCTGCAGGCCAACGCCCAGAAGCCGACGAAGTACGGCGTGATCTATTACGGCTCGACCTCGCCGGCGATGGACGAGGCGATCGGCATGCTGGAGGCGCGCGGCCACCAGCTCGACCGGCTGCGCATCCGTGCCTTCCCGTTCCATTCGAGCGTGGCGAGCTTCATCGCCGACCATGACTTCGTCTACGTGGTCGAGCAGAACCGCGATGCGCAGCTGCGCCAGCTGATCGTCAACGAGAACGACATCGACCCGGTGCGGCTGGTGCCGATCCTGCACTACGACGGCACGCCGATCACCGCCCGCTTCATCGCCAAGGCGATCGGCGACCATCAGGACCAGCTCAAAGTCACCCCGCTGCGGAAGGTGGTGTCATGACCTACATCGCAAAGCCGAAGTTCCACCACCCCGGCCTGCCGAAGAACGAGCTCGGCTACACCCACCGCGATTACGAGGGCAAGATCTCGACGCTGTGCGCCGGCTGCGGGCATGACTCGATCACCGCCGCGATCATCGAGGCGTGCTTCGATCTGTCGATCGAGCCGCACCGGGTGGCGAAGATCTCCGGCATCGGCTGCTCGTCGAAGACGCCGGACTACTTCCTCGGCAACTCGCACGGCTTCAACACGGTGCACGGCCGCATGCCGTCGGTGCTGACCGGGGCGAACCTCGCCAACCGCGAGCTGATTTACCTGGGCGTGTCCGGCGACGGCGACAGCGCCTCGATCGGCTTCGGCCAGTTCGCGCACGCGATCCGGCGCGGCGTCAACATGACCTACATCGTCGAGAACAACGGCGTGTACGGCCTGACCAAGGGCCAGTTCTCGGCCACCGCCGACCGCGGCTCGAAGTCCAAGCGCGGCGTCACCAACGCCGACAACGCGATCGACCTGGTCGCCATCGCGCTGCAGCTCGGCGCCACCTACGTCGCCCGCAGCTTCTCCGGCGACAAGACCCAGCTCGTGCCGATCATCGAGGGCGCGCTGAAGCACCAGGGCTCGGCCTTCATCGACGTGATCTCGCCTTGCGTCGCCTTCAACAACCACACCGGCTCGACCAAGAGCTTCGACTACGTACGCGAGCACAACGAGGCGGTGAACCGGCTCGACGTGATCACCGGCCGCGCGCCGATCACCATCGACCAGGCGCCGGGCACGGTGCAGGTGGTCGAGCAGCACGACGGCACCAAGCTTGCGCTGCGCAAGATCGACGCCGACTACGACGTGCACGACCGGCTTGCGGCGATGGCGTTCCTGCAGAAGCACGCCGCCAAGGGTCAGGTGGTGACCGGGCTCCTCTACGTCGATCCGGAGGCGGACGACCTGCACGCCAACCTGAACACGGTCGCAACGCCGCTCAACTCGCTCGAGGCCAAGGACCTGTGCCCGGGCAGCGCGGCGCTGGACAAGATCAACGCGAGCCTGCGTTAGGGTCTGATCCACTCAAATTGAAACTTCGGAATTCGTGGCCCTGGGTCCCCGCTTCCGCGGGGACGAACGGTTGAGAGAGCAACCCAATCTCTCCACGCTCGTCCCCGCGGAAGCGGGGACCCAGTGCTGCACAAACCGATTCAGCGATGTCGAGTCATGCCCTGGCCCGGGTTTCCGTGCGCGTCGACGCGGCCTCGGCCTCCGCGGCCGACTGCAGATCGAGCCTGAGCGTAAGGCAGAACGCCGAGCCGCCGCTGCGCAGGAACGCGCCGAGCGGCGCGACGGCCACCTGGTAGCCGCGCTCGGCGAGCTGCGCGCGCAGCCGCTCGCTGGCGGCCGACATCACCAGCGTATCGCCGACACACACCGCATTGGCCGCGAGCTGGGAGGCGTCGCTCTCGCCGATCTCGATCCGGGCATCCGCCGCGACCCGCTCGGCGATCACAGACCGTCCCGCCGCGGTGAACGCGCCGGGGACGTAGAGCACCTCCCCGCGGGGGAGCGGATGCAATGCGGTGTCCATGTGGTAGAAGCGCGGATCGCAGAGCTCCAGCGCGACCGCATCGATGCCGAAGGTTTCCTCGACGACGCGGCGGGCCGCCGCATCCGAGCGCGGCCCGAAGCCCATCCAGAACAGGTCGCGGTCGGCGTCGAACACGCAGTCGCCGGCGCCCTCCAGCGCCATCCCGTCCGGCATCTCCTGCACGGTGCGGATCAGACCGCGCGCTTCGAGCCCGGCGAAAGCCGCGCGATAGTGCGGCTCCTCCGGCCGGCGCTCGGCATGGCGGAAGCGCGCGAGCAGCGCCTTGCCGTCGAGCACCACCGCCGCGTTGGCGGTGAACACCAGATCGGGAAGCCGCTCGACCGGGGGCACCAGCTCGATCCCGGCGCCGCGGGCGAGCAGCGCACGGCGGAGCCCCGCCCACTGCCGCTGCGCCAGCGCCGCCAGCATGGTCTCGTGCGGCTGCCAGTCCTGCGGCTTCATCCACGGATTGATCGTATAGAGCACGCCGAAATGCGTCGGCCGGCACATCAGAAAGCGCGGTCGTGCATTGCCGTTCATTGCAATCCCTCCTGGCCCCTCGTTCACGCGACAGCCGGCTCAGGCTGCCGCGCAACCTCGTGCAGCGTCTCCTCGAGAGCGTCGAGCGCGCGGTCGAGATCGGCCCGTTCGATGACCAGCGGCGGCGCAAGCCGCACCACCGTGCCATGCGTGTCCTTCGAGAGAACGCCCTTGGCCAGCAGGCGCAGGCAGACGTCGCGGGCGCCGGCATGGACCGGATCGATTTCGGCGCCCACCCAGAGGCCGCGGCCGCGCACCGCCTTCAGCGCCGGCGTTTTCATCGCGCCCAGACGCGAAAGCATATGCGCGCCGAGCACGCGGCTGCGCTCGACCAGCCCCTCGTCGTCGATGACGCGCAGGGCCTCGAGGCCGACCGCGGCCGCGAGCGGATTGCCGCCGAAGGTCGAGCCGTGCGAGCCCGGGGTGAACACGTCCATCAATTCCGCCAGGCCGACGAAGGCCGACACCGGCAGCACGCCGCCGCCCAGCGCCTTGCCGAGAATGAGGCCGTCGGGGATGATGTTCTCGTGCTCGAAGGCGAACCAGGCGCCGGTGCGGCCGAGACCGGACTGGACCTCGTCGAGGATCATCAGCACGCCGTGGGCGTCGCACAGCGCCCGGACGCCGGCGAGATAACCCTGCGGCGGAACGATGATGCCGGCCTCGCCCTGAATCGGCTCGATCAGGACGGCGGCGGTGTGGGGGGTGATCGCCGCGGCCATGGCGGGAAGATCGCCGAACGGCACGGCGCGGAAGCCCGGCGTGAACGGGCCGAAATCAGCCCGGTACTCGGGTTCCGACGAGAACCCGACGATGGTCGTGGTGCGGCCGTGGAAATTGCCCTCCGCGACGATGATTTCGGCGCGATCGCGCGCGATGCCCTTGACCCGGTAGCCCCAGCGGCGGGCGGCCTTGATCGCGGTCTCGACCGCCTCGGCACCGGTGTTCATCGGCAGCGCCGCATCGAGCCCGGTGCGCCGGCAGAGTTCGGCGAGGAACGGCCCGAGCCGGTCGCTGTAGTAGGCGCGCGACGGCACCGCGAGGCGGCGTGCCTGCGCTTCGACGGCAGCAAGAATGCGCGGATGGGCGTGACCGTGGCTCGCGGCGGAATAGGCGCTCATCATGTCGATGTAGCGCCGGCCCTCGACGTCCCAGAGATGGGCGCGCTCGCCGCGCGTCAGCACCACCGGCAGCGGCTCGTAGTTGTGGGCCGCGTGGCGCTCTTCCAGTTCGATCGGCGTCCTGGTCTTGCTTGTGGTCATGGCTCGCCTCGTCCGGTTGCGGGGGACACGACGAATGTCACGACCAATCTAGGGAAGGCGTTGCGCCGTTACGGCCGAAGCTGCCGCGCGACGCGACCGTTTCGGCTGCGCGGCGGCGCGCGCACAGCCGCAACTGCTGCGGGCTTATGCCGGCTTGCCGCCGCGAGTCGGCGCCAACAGCGCCTCCGGATAGCCCGCGAAGGTACGGACCGGGCGGAGCGCAATGTGGCTCGTGATCCGCCGCACGCCCAGCTCGGTGTCGTCGATCAGGTCGCTGGTCAGCATCTCGTAGTGGGCGACGTCGCTGCAGACGAAGCGCGCCAGATAGTCGAGGTCGCCGCTCACCTCCCAGCACTCGACCACCTCGTCGATCGCGCGCAGGCGCTTCTCCAGCCGGTCCGAGCGGGCGAGCTTCTCCAGCGCGATCTCGGCAAAGATCGTGACCGGCTTCGACAGGCGCTCCACCGCGATCACGGCGCGGTATCCGGCGATGATGCCCGCCGCCTCGAGCCGCCGCACCCGCTCCAGGCACGGCCGCGGCGTCAGCCCGACCAGCCCGGCGAGCTTCTGCACGGTCGCACGGCCGTCCCGCTGCAACGCAGCCAATATCTTGATGTCGATGCGGTCCAGTGCGGGCGGGCGTCGGACGGCCATGGGGTGCCCTGAATCGGTGCCCTCAATGTACCCGCAACTTCGCCGCTTGAAACCCGGCTTTGGGGTTTCAACCTCGCCACTCCCGCAGCCAGGGCTTGTCGGCAATCACCCGCCTTACCGCCTCCATGAAGCCTTCGGGCGGCGCCATGGCGACGGTGAGCGGCTTGCCGGTTTCCAGCAGGCTCTTGAGGCCGGACAGGATCGCCGGCCGGCCGGACTGCCCACCGGCCAGAACCGCGGGCGGGATCTCCCAGGAGTGCGCCTCCGTCATGGTGAGCCGCGCCGCGCCGCCGGCGGGCTCGATCTGGTAGGTGACGAGGCATTCCGGGAGCTCACCGAAGTTCTCGACGCCTTCGACCAGCCAGGTGCAGGCAAACCGCCGCGGCGGGCTGAAGTCCACGACCTTGCCGCTGATGTGGACCCGGCCGTCCGGATAGCGGAGGAAGAAGGCGCCGCCGGTCCGGGGTTCGACATCGACGCTGAAGTTTCCGAAGTATTGGCGGGTGAAGGCCGGGTCGGTCAGCGCCTGGGGCGCGCCGATAGGCCCGAACCCGGAATCCATAACCACTGCTGCGGAGTATGGATTCCGGGCTCGCGTGCCATAGCGCGTCGAAGACGCGCGTAAACGCGCTGGTCGCACGCGCCCCGGAATGACGGCGGTGGACTACCGCGAGCGCGTCAGTTCGCGCACTGGCGGATGTACATCTGTTGATCGAGCGGGTTGTTGCCGAGCCCGCGGTTGAGCGGGAACGAGTGGATGCAGTTGGTCACCCGGTCGCCGAAGGTGTTGATCGGCGGCGGCATGTAGGGCCGCACGGTCTGCTGGCCGATGATCTCCTGCGGTGTCGGCCCCGCATTCGGCGACGGAACGGGCGGCGGAATGTAGGTGCTGCTGCCGTAGGGACGCGGCCGGTCCGTGCGCAACCCGGGCGCCGCGGCTTCCGGCACCATGGCCCGCACCGTCTTGGTGCGCGAACCGTAGCCCCGCATGATGATCGGCGTACCGTCGGCGTCGGTGCGGATGCCGAGATCGCGATCGAAGTCGCGCTTGCGCTGCTCCTGATCGCTGACCGGCGCACGGTCGCGATGCGTATACGTGCGCTTCTTCTTGGCGGCAGAGGCGGTGTCGAGCGTGCCTGCGGCGATCACCGCCGCAAGTGCAATCAGCGAAGCTTTGATGAGCATGCGCATGGGACTGGCCTCTTCATCCGGTCTCATCCCCGCGCGCCCTATATAGGCCTATTCCTCCGGAGCGTCCACGATCGGGTCGTAGCGCTTGGCGTCGAAGCCCAGCAGGTTCCACGACTGCTGCATGTGCGGCGGTAACGGCGCCGTGACATCGATGGTTCCGCCGCGCGGATGCGGTATGGCGATGCGCCGGGCCAAAAGATGCAGCTTGTTCTGCATGCCGCCAGGAAACTCGTAGTTCTCGATGCGGAAGTATTTCTCGTCGCCGATGATCGGATGACCGATGTGCTCCGTGTGGGCGCGGAGCTGGTGGGTGCGGCCGGTGACGGGCTTGAGCGACAGCCAGGCGAGCTTGTGCGCCGCGGTCTCGACCACGGCGTAGTAGGTGACGGCGTGGCTTGCGTTCTCCTCGCCGTGGCGGGCGATGCGCATCATGCTCTCGTCCTCGCGCTCTTCTTTCGCGAGGAACGTCGACACCCGGCCCTGCCGCGGCCGCGGCACGCCCGCGACCAAAGCCCAGTAGATTTTCCGCGCCGAGCGCGAGCGGAAGTTCTTCGCCAGCGCCGCTGCGGCAAAGCGGGTCTTTGCCACCAGCAGACAGCCGGAGGTGTCCTTGTCGAGCCGGTGCACGAGGCGCGGCCGCTGGCCGTCCTTCGACGACAGGCTGCCGAGCATGCCGTCGATGTGGCGCCTGGTGCCGGAGCCGCCCTGCACCGAAAGCCCCATCGGCTTGTTCAGCACCATCACGTCGTCATCCTCGTAGAGCGTGATGGATTTGAGGAACGCGCGGTCCTTCTGGTCGGCGCTGGCGTTGTCGCGCGGCTTCGGCGGCTCGATCTTGAGCGGCGGCACGCGGATCGCCTGGCCCTTCTGGATGCGATCCTTGGGCTGCGCGCGCTTGCCGTTCACCCGCACCTCGCCTTTGCGGATGATGCGCTGAATGTGGCTGAACGACAGGCCGGGGAACCGCGCCTCGAAGAAGCGGTCGAGCCGCATGCCGTCCTCGTCGCCGGAGACGGTGACGGTCTGCACGCCCTTGCCGGTATTCGCCGCGACCTGCTCGTTCATGGTTTGCCCGGACCGGCGCCCGCCTGAATGCTGACTTGGGGCACCTCGTCCAGCGAACGGATACGCCGCAACTGCGGGAAAAGAAACAGCCAAAGCGCCAGCACCGCGAACACCCCTGCCCCGCCGACGATCGCGGCAAGCGGCGCGCCGAGGAGGGCCGCCACCGCACCGGCCCGGAAATCGCCGAGGTAGTTGGAGGTGCCGGTGAACATGCCGTTCACCGCGCTGACCCGGCCGCGCATCTGCGGCGGGGTGCGAAGCTGAACCAGCGAGAAGCGGATGACGACGCTCACGGCGTCGGCCGCGCCGAGCACGGCCAGCGCCGCAAGCGACAGGATCAGGTGGGTCGAGAGCCCGAACAGGATGGTGAACAGCCCGAATACGGCAATCACGCCGAACAGCACCTGGCCGATCGGCAGCGTCAGCGGGCGTCGCGCCAGCACCACCGACATGATCAGCGCGCCGACCGCGGGCGCTGCGCGCAACAGCCCGAGCCCCCACGCCTCGGTCTTGAGGATGTCGCGGGCGAAGATCGGAAACAGCGTGCCGAGGCCAGCGAGGAACACGGCGCACATGTCGAGCGCGATGGTGCCGAGGATCACCCGGTCGCGCATCACGAACTGGAAGCCGCCGAGCGCCGAGCGCAAGGTCAGCGGCTCGGCCGAGCGCGGCGGGCGCTCCATCTTGATCATGGCGATGAACGAGGCGCCGACCGCCCAGAGCGCGATGGCGGTGCCGTAGACCGCCGCGGGACCGAACGCGTAGAGCAGCCCGCCGAGCACCGGGCCGATGATCTGGCCGGCCTGGCTGGCCGAGGTGAACCAAGCGGTCGCGGCCGGCACCAGCGGCCGCGGCACCAGCGCCGGGATGATCGCGACCATGGTCGGGATCTCGAAGGCGCGCGCAGCGCCCACGAGCGCGGTGACGGCGTAGATCGCCCACGGATCGAGCCAGCCCATCAGCGAGCCTGCGGCGAGGAAGGCCGCGGCGAGCGCCTCGCCGCTCTGGCAGACCAGCAGGATCGCGCGGTAGTCGCAGCGGTCGGCGATATGGCCGACTAGCAGCGTCAGCACCAGCATCGGCACGAACTGGGCGAGCCCGAGGAAGCCGAGATCGAGCGCGCTGCCGGTGATCGAGTAAAGCTGCCAGCCGATCGCCACCATCAGCATCTGGAACGACAGGATCGAGACGATCCGGCCGATCCAGTAATAGGCGAAGGCGCGATGGCCGAACACCGACGCCTGCGATGCCGTGGCGACGCTCATTTGCAGCGCCGCAGCTCCTCGACCTTCTTGTCCCAGGTGATCTTCATGCGGTCGCCCTGGGCGTCGAGCGTCACCGGCACGTCACCCCTGGCGCCGCAATGGGCCTGCACGTAGACCGCCCGGGTCTTGTACATCTTGCCGATGCGGCAATAGCCGTCGAACCACCAGAGCGAGGTGTCGGTCGCAACCAGCGCCGAATTGCGCGCGTTGTCGCCGCCCATGGCGCCGCAGACCTCGGCGCTCACCGCCCAGCGGCCGACGAACTGCTCGGCGGCGGACGCAGTCGACACGAGGCCCGCGCCCAGCGCGCAGGCCGCCACCAACGCCTTGATCATTGCCGTGCCCAGCCCTCTTCCAGCCGCCGCCCAATATAGCCGACCGGGGGCCCGCGACGCCTTGAGAGGTCGCGATTTATCAGCGGATTTTATCGTGCTGAGGCCAATATTTCCGGACGTGTGGCCGGTCAGCCGCGCTCTTTCCGGAGCTTCGCCCAGTATTCCAGCCGCTTCCTGATCTCGCGCTCGAAGCCGCGCTCGGGCGGATCGTAGAACCGCTGGCGGCCGAGCTCCTCCGGGAAGTAGTCCTGACCGGAGAAGGCGTCCTCGGCGTCGTGGTCGTAGGCATAGCCGCGGCCGTAGCCCTCGGATTTCATCAGGTTGGTCGGCGCGTTGAGGATGTGCTTGGGCGGCAGCAGCGAGCCGTTTTCCTTTGCGGTCCGCTTCGCCGCGCCGAAGGCCGTGTAGGCGGCGTTCGACTTGGGCGCCGTGGCGACGTAAATCACCGCCTGGGCGATGGCGAGCTCGCCTTCGGGCGAACCTAAGAAATCGTAGGCGTCCTTCGCCGCATTGGCGATCACCAGCGCCTGCGGATCGGCCATGCCGATGTCCTCGATCGCCATGCGGACGATGCGGCGGGCGAGATAGAGCGGGTCCTCGCCGGCATCGAGCATGCGGGCGAGATAGTAGAGCGCGGCATCGGGATCGGAGCCGCGCACCGACTTGTGCAGCGCCGAGATCAGGTTGTAGTGGCCGTCCTGCTTCTTGTCGTAGATCGGCGCTCTCCGCTGCACGACCTTCTGCAGGGCCTCGCTGTCGAAAATCTCGCCCGGCCGCGCGGCGCGCCAGATTTCCTCGGCGAGGGTGAGCGAGGCGCGGCCGTCGCCGTCGGCCATGCGGGCGAGCGACAGGCGCGCTTCGGCGTCGAGCGGCAGTTGCTTGCCTTCCAGCGCTTCGGCGCGCGCCAAAAGCTTCTCGACGGCCTCGGGACCGAGAGACTTGAACACCAGCACGCGTGCCCGCGACAGCATCGGCGCGATCAGCTCGAACGACGGATTTTCGGTGGTGGCGCCGACCAGGACGATGGTGCCGTCCTCCATCACCGGCAGGAAGCTGTCCTGCTGGGCGCGGTTGAAGCGGTGGATTTCGTCGACGAACAGCAGCGTCCCCTGCCCGGTCTCGCGCCGCGCCCGCGCCTCGTCGAACACCTTCTTGAGATCGGCGACGCCGGAGAAGATCGCGGAGATCTGCACGAATTCGAGGCTGGTTTCGTGCGCGAGCAGCCGCGCCACCGTGGTCTTGCCGGTGCCGGGCGGGCCCCAGAAGATCAGCGAGCCGAGCGAATTGCTCTCCAGCATGCGCGTCAGCGCGCCGTCGGGGCCGAGCAATTGATCCTGGCCGACCACGTCGGCGAGCTGCTGCGGGCGCAGCTTGTCGGCGAGCGGCCGCGGCGCCCCGGCATCGAGCCCCGCCGCCGCAAACAGGCTTCGGTCCAGGCTTGGGCCCCCGCCGCGTTTGGCGCGGGTTGCCATCGTCATCCTCCGAACACGGCGGAAATCTGCCGGCCGCCGCGCTGGATGATGACGCGCCAGACCCGCGCGCCGGCCTCCGCGACCTTCTCCAGGTCGCGGGTCTTGGCGATCTTGGTGTTGTTGACCGACACCACCACGTCGCCGCGCTGGAAGCCCAGGCTCTGCGCGACCGTGCCGTCGGACACGTCGACCACGGCCACTCCTTCGGTCGACGCCTCGAGCCGCAATTCGTCGGCCAGCGCCGGCGACAGGTTCGCGACCTTGACGCCGAGGAACGGCGAGCGCGCCTGGATCACGATCTCCTCGCGCGGGGTTTCGGGCGCGGTCTGCAGCGCAACCGCGATCTTGCGCTCGCGGCCGCCGCGGAACACGCCGAGCTGCACCGAGCCGCCGAGCGGATGGGTGACGAAGCGGTAGTTGAAGGCGTTGGGGTCGTCGACCGCCTGCTCACCGACCGAGACGATCACGTCGCCGGTCCTGAGGCCTGCGCGATCCGCAGGACTCCCGGTGGTGATGTTGGTGACGACCGCGCCCGCCGGCCGCTTCAGATCGAACTCGCGCGACAGCTCCGGCGTCACCGCCTGCAGGTTCGCGCCGAGCCACGGCCGCTTCACCGCGCCGCCGCCGCTCTTGGCCGAGGTCACCACCACCCGCACCATGTTGGCCGGGATGGCGAAGCCCACGCCCTGCGAGCCGCCGGAGCGCGAGAAGATCGCGGTGTTGATGCCGACCATGCGGCCGGCCATGTCGACCAGCGCGCCGCCGGAGTTGCCGGGATTAATCGCGGCGTCGGTCTGGATGAAGAACTGGTAGTCGGTGACGCCGATCTGGGTGCGCGCCACACCCGAGACGATGCCGTGCGTCACGGTCTGGCCGACGCCGAAGGGATTGCCGACGGCGAGCACCACGTCGCCGACCAGCAGCTCGTCGGAGTTGGCGAACTCCAGCACCGGGAAGCGCTCCTTGCCGTCCTTGATGCGGAGCACGGCCAGATCGGTGCGCGGGTCCTTCAGCACCACGTCGACGGCAAGCTCGCGCTTGTCGGCGAGCGTGACCTTGACCTGATCGGCGCCGTCGATGACGTGGTTGTTGGTGACCACAAGGCCGTCGGCCTCGACGATGACGCCGGAGCCGAGCGAGCGCTGCTCGCGCGGGCCGCCAAACTGCGGGCCGCCGAAGAAGCGGCGGAAGAACGGGTCCTCCATCAGCGGATTGCGGTTGGCGACGGTCTTGGCGGCCGAGACGGTGACGACCGCGGGCGTCACCCGCTGCACGATCGGCGCATATGACATGCGCAGCGCCTCGGGCGACGGCGGCACCACGCGCTGCTGGGCGGACGCGCCCGAGCCCGGCGCTCCCAAGCCAAACGGCAGCGTCAGGACAAGAGCGGCAAGCGCACGGAAGCCATAAGACATCGCGATTCATCCCCGGTCGGCGGACCGAAGATATAGGCCGCCGGCCATGGCTTTAGAAGGGCGCGGAAGGCCGCTCCCCGGCCGGGGCCGTCACGGGTCAATGCCCGTCAATCCTTGGCCGGGACGGTCCGCAGATAGGCGATGACCGCGTCGAGATCGGCGTCGGTCATCTTGGCGTAGTACTGGTAGCCCATCGGGCCCTTGAGCGGGCTGCCGTCACGGCTCTTGCCCTGGATGATCGCGGTCTTGATCTCGGCATCGGTCCAGTTGCCGAGCCCCGCGGTCTTGCTCGAGGTGATGTTGCGCGACTTCGACACGCCCCACGGGCCCGGGAATTCGCGGCCGCCCTTGCCGAGCGAATTGGCGACATCGAGGCCGCCGCGCTCCATGAACGGCGTGTGGCACTCCATGCAATGACCGATGGTGGCGAGGTAGAAGCCCTTCCTGACCTTGTCGTTGAGGTCGGCCTGCGTATAGGCCTTCTCGGCGCCCGGAAACACGTGATGCGGCAGCGCGATCTTGTAGACCGGGTCCGGCACCTTGTTCTTCACCGGCGGCAGGCTCTTCAGATAGGCGACCAGCGCGTTGGCGTCGCCGTCGGTCAGGATCGGGTAGAAGGACGAGGGCATCACCGCGGCGAGCGGAACGCCGTTCGGCCGCTTGCCGGTCAGGATCGCGGCCTTGATCTGCGCATCGCTCCAGTTGCCGATGCCGGTCTCCTTGTCGGGCGTGATGTTCGACGCGGTCACGTCGAATGGCGGCTCGTTGAAGCGAAGTCCGCCGGAATAATCCTTGCCCGCGACCGCGGCCGGCGGCCCCTTCGGCGAGTGGCAGTTGGCGCAGGTCATGATGGTGTTGGCGAGATAGTCGCCGCGCACCACCGCCGCCGATTGCGCTGCGGCGGGTCCGGCCGCAGCAACGGCGGCCAGAGCCACGATCCAACGGAGCATCATGCTGTTCCTTCTTTTGGAATGAATGAGAGCCGCGGGACGAACGCCCGCGGCGAAAGCCGACGATGAATCGAGAACAATTCTAGCCTGCGTTTGGAACAGCGCCAACGGCCGGCACCGCCTTTGCCCACCGCACGATTGACGAGACGTTAGAGCATGATCCCGAAAAGTGTGAAGCGGTTTTCGGAAAAGATCATGCTCAAACAAGAAGCTAAAGCGGGATGACGATTCGAAGAAAAGTCATCCCGCTTTAGCGCGCGCCTGCGTCCGACAGGATGCGCACCATCCCGGAATAGCGGGCGCGCCGCGCGTGCGCGAGCGGTGTCACCCCATCGCGGTCGGCAATGCTGACGCTGGCGCCGGCCGCAACCAGAAGCCGGACGATCTCGGTGTGCGCCGCACCGCCGTCGCCGAGGATCACGGCCTCGAGCAGCGCGGTCCAGCCGAGATTGTTGACGTGGTCCTTGTCGATTTCGGTGGCGAGCAGGACCTTCACCGCCTCGACATGACCATGATGGGCGGCGGGAATGAGCGCGGTGCCGCCATAGCGGTTGATGTCCTTGAGGTTGGCGCCGGCGGCGAGCGCCATCTTGAGGATTTCGGTGCGGCCCTCGGCCCCGGCATAGAGGAACGGCGTGTCCTGGATGAAGTCCTTGGCGTTGACGTCAGCGCCCTCCTGGATGAGGAAGCGCGCGACCTCGACGCGGTTGCGGTGGGTGGCGGCGAGCAGCGCAGTGCGGCCGCGCTGGTCGCGGGCGTCGATGCGGGCGCCCTCGCGGAACAGACCGCGCACCACCACCAGTTCGCCGCGCTCGGCGGCGGCGATCATCTCGCGTTCCTTCTCGTTGCCCTGCTGGGCCGATCCGGGCATGGCGAACACCAAAAACAAAAGGGCGGCCGAAGCCGCCCTCGCTATCCGTTGCGCTGCCATCGCCCGCCTTTACGCCGCGGCGGTGGCTTCCGCCTCGACCGGCTTGCCGGTCACCGGACCGGAGTCGAGGCCCTTGGCGGCTTCGTCACGATCGACGAACTCGATCACCGCAACCGCGGCGTTGTCGCCGTAGCGATAGCCCGCCTTGAGGATGCGGCAATAGCCGCCGTTGCGCTCCTTGTAGCGTGGCCCGAGCACGTCGAACAGCTTCTTGACCATCGCCACGTCGCGGATCTGCGACACCGCCTGGCGGCGGGCATGCAGGTCGCCGCGCTTGCCGAGCGTGATGAGCTTCTCCACGACCGGGCGCAGCTCCTTCGCCTTCGGCAGCGTGGTGGTGATCTGCTCGTGCTTGATCAGCGCCGCCGCCATATTGGCGAACATCGCCTTGCGGTGCTCAGGCTTGCGGCCGAGCTTGCGGTGAGCGTTTCCGTGACGCATCGCCTGTTTTTCCTTCGCTTACAAAACAAAAGCCATGCCCGGCGTCAGGCCGGGCATGGCAAACGGTTTTCAGTAGTGGTCCTCGAAGCGCTTGGCGAGCTCTTCGATGTTCTCGGGCGGCCAGCCCGGCACTTCCATGCCGAGGTGCAGGCCCATCTGCGCGAGAACTTCCTTGATCTCGTTGAGCGACTTGCGGCCGAAGTTCGGGGTGCGCAGCATCTCGGCTTCGGTCTTCTGAACGAGATCGCCGATGTAGACGATGTTGTCGTTCTTGAGACAGTTGGCCGAGCGCACGCTGAGCTCGAGCTCGTCGACCTTCTTGAGGAACGCCGGGTTGAAGGCGAGATCGGGGATCGTCTCCGCGGCCTGCTCCTTGCGGGGCTCCTCGAAGTTGACGAACACGTTGAGCTGGTCCTGCAGGATGCGCGCGGCGTAGGCCAGCGCGTCCTCGGGACCAACGGCGCCGTTCGTCTCGATGCTCATGGTCAGCTTGTCGTAGTCGAGGATCTGGCCCTCGCGGGTGTTCTCGACCTTGTAGGAGACCTTGCGGACCGGCGAGTAGAGGCTGTCGACCGGGATGAGACCGATCGGCGCGTCCTCGGGCCGGTTGCGCTCGGCGGGCACGTAGCCCTTGCCGGTGTTGACCGTGAACTCCATGCGGATCTCGGCGCCCTCGTCGAGGGTGCAGAGCACGAGCTCGGGATTGAGCACGACGATGTCGCCGACGGTCTGGATGTCGCCCGCCACCACGGTGCCGGGGCCGGACTTCTTGACGACCATGCGCTTGGGACCATCGCCCTGCATCTTGATGGCGATGTCCTTGATGTTGAGCACGATGTCGGTCACGTCCTCGCGGACGCCGGCGATCGACGAGAACTCGTGCAGCACGCCGTCGATGTGCACCGACTGCACGGCGGCGCCCTGCAGCGACGACAACAGAATGCGGCGAAGCGCATTGCCCAGCGTCACGCCAAAGCCGCGCTCGAGCGGCTCGGCGACGACCGTGGCGGTCTTTTTCGCGTCGGTGCCGGCCGACACCTGGAGCTTGTTAGGTTTGATCAGTTCCTGCCAGTTCTTCTGGATCACGTTTGCACCCATCGTATTGAGTGGCGCGGGCTTATTCGCGCCCCACTCCGCCCCGTGGGAATTCTCGGCGGCAGCCTGCGGGCCGTCCGCAGGCCGGACATATGTATCGCTCATACGCGCCGACGCTTTCTCGGCCGGCAGCCGTTGTGCGGGATCGGTGTCACGTCGCGGATCGAGGTGACGGTGAAGCCTGCGGCCTGCAGCGCGCGCAGCGCCGACTCGCGGCCGGAGCCCGGACCTGCGACCTCGACCTCGAGGGTCCGCATGCCGTGCTCGGCGGCTTTCTTGGCGGCGTCTTCCGCGGCCATCTGGGCGGCATAGGGCGTCGACTTGCGCGAGCCCTTGAAGCCCATGGTGCCGGCCGACGACCAAGCAATCGCGTTGCCCTGCGCGTCGGTGATGGTGATCATGGTGTTGTTGAACGACGCGTTCACATGCGCGACGCCCGAGGCGATGTTCTTGCGTTCGCGTCGGCGGACGCGCCCGGCGGGAGTAGCTTCCTTACCCATTGACGATCCTTTCGCGGTCCCGCGCGGTTCAAGCGGGCCGATGCAAAAAATTCCGTTCGAGAGCCTTACGTTGCCTTCTTCTTGCCGGCGATGGCCTTGGCCGGACCCTTGCGGGTGCGGGCGTTGGTGTGGGTGCGCTGGCCGCGGACCGGCAGGCCCTTGCGGTGGCGCAGGCCCCGGTAGCAGCCGAGGTCCATCAGCCGCTTGATATTGACGGCAACCTCGCGCCGCAGGTCGCCTTCAACCATGTAGTCGCTGTCGATCACTTCGCGGATCTGCAGCACTTCCTGGTCGGTGAGCTGCGCCACCCGGCGGTCCTCCGGGATGTGCACCTTCGCCATGATGTCCTTCGCGTTCTTCTGACCGATGCCATGGATGTACTGGAGCGCGATCACCACGCGCTTGTTGGTCGGAAGGTTCACGCCTGCAATACGGGCCACGAGTTCACTCCTGTTCCGGCCGGCCGCTCAGCGGCGCCGCCGTTCCTGCCTGTTCGGAAAGCCGGAAGAATTTCCCATTGAAGCCTGCAAAGGGTCTTCCAAGCGATAACGCGACGCCCTCCCCAACCACTCTGGGGCAGGCATCGTTCGAACTGAGTCCTACTGGATCGCCAGTTATTAGGGGATTCCGCCTCACTTCGTCAACCTCCGGCCCCGCGCAGCTTTCTGGCTTTTTTTCGGCGCTTTGGCCGCGCGGCGGGAGGCTGTTTTTGAGGCCGGCTTGCGCCCGGAAGCGGCCTTCGTGGCCCGCCTCGCCCCGTTAACCGTCTTGGCCTTGGCGGGGGCCTTCTTTTGGGCCGAACCGGCGGCCTTCCGGGAGATGGCTTTGCCACCCGAGGCGGTCTTTGCGCTCGAGGCGGTTTTGGACGGCTTGGACGGGCTGACCGGGCGGAACGCGGCGTCAGCCAGCGCCCGACCGATGGCGCCGGCGACGTCGGAGATCGAAGCCATGCCGTCGACCGTCCGCAGCGCCCCTTTGCCCTTGTAGTAGCTCACCAGCGGCGCGGTCTGGGCCCCGTAGGCGGCAAGCCGCTGCTTGAGGATTTCCGGATTGTCGTCGGCCCGCAGCGGCTCGCCGCGGAGCTTCATCTGCTCGACGCGGCTCTCGATCCGCCGCACCAGGATGTCGGGATCGACCTGGAGCTCGATCACGGCGTCGAGGCGGAGCTTCTTCTTCGCCAGCATCCGGTCGAGCGCCTCGGCCTGCGGCACGGTGCGCGGGAAGCCATCGAGAATGAAGCCGTTGCGGGCGTCCGGCTGGTCGACCCGGTCGGAGACGATGCCGACCACGACCTCGTCCGGGACGAGCTCGCCCCGCGCCATGATGTCCTTGGCCTTGAGGCCGATCGGCGTGCCGGCCGCAACGGCCGCACGCAACATGTCGCCGGTGGAAAGCTGCACGATGCCGTATTTCTCAACCAGTTCCTTGGCCTGCGTGCCCTTGCCGGCCCCCGGCGGGCCGAGCAGAACAATCCTCATCGCCTGCGCCCCCGCAGCTTCGACCGCTTGATCAAACCTTCATATTGATGCGCCAGCAGATAACCCTGGATCTGCGCGACGGTGTCCATGGTGACGCTGACCACGATCAAGAGCGACGTGCCGCCGAAATAGAACGGCACCGCAGCATAGGCGATCAGCATTTCCGGGATCAGGCAGACGATGGCGAGATAGGCCGCGCCGACCACGGTGATGCGCGACAGCACATAGTCGATGTACTCCGCGGTCCGCTCGCCCGGCCGGATGCCCGGGATGAAGCCGCCGTGCTTCTTGAGGTTGTCCGCCGTCTCGGTCGGATTGAACACGATCGCCGTATAGAAGAAGGCAAAGAACACGATCAGCGCGATGTAGAGGATCAGGAACATCGGCCGGCCGTGGCTGAGCTGCGTCACGATGGTCTGCCACCATTCCGGCCCGCCGCCCTGCGAATTGAACTGGGCGATGGTGGTGGGCAGCAGCAGCAGCGACGAGGCAAAGATCGGCGGGATCACGCCCGAGGTGTTCAGCTTGAGCGGCAGATGCGAGGACTGCCCCTCGAACATGCGGTTGCCGACCTGGCGCTTCGGATACTGGATCAGCAGCCGGCGCTGGGCGCGCTCCATGAAGACGATGAAGGCGATGACCACCACCGCCATGACGATGACGACCAGGATCAGGCCGGTGGACAGGGCGCCCTGGCGGCCGAGCTCCAGCATGCCGGCGATGGCGGACGGCAGCTCGGCGACAATGCCCGCCATGATGATCAGCGAGATGCCGTTGCCGATGCCGCGAGCGGTGATCTGCTCGCCGAGCCACATCAGGAACATGGTGCCGCCGGTGAGCGTGATGGCGGTGGAGATCCGGAAGAACATGCCCGGATCGCTGACCACGTTGCCCGCGCCTTCGAGGCCGATGGCAATGCCGTAGCTCTGGAACGCGGCCAGGACCACGGTCAGGTAGCGGGTGTACTGGTTGATGACCTTGCGGCCCTGCTCACCCTCTTTCTTAAGTTGCTCGAGTGTCGGTGAAACAGTCGTCATCAACTGAATGATGATCGATGCCGAAATGTACGGCATGATGTTCAAGGCGAAGATCGCCATGCGGTGGATGCCACCGCCGGCGAACATGTTGAACATGCCGAGAATGCCGCCCGCCTGGGTGCGGAAGATCTGGTCCCAGGCGGTGGGATCGATGCCGGGCAACGGGATGTAGGTGCCGAAGCGGTAAACCAGCAGCGCGCCGAGCGTAAACCAAATGCGCTTCTTGAGTTCCTCGGCCTTGGCCAGCGCCGAGAAGTTCAGATTGGCTGCCAGTTGTTCCGCTGCAGAGACCATCGAGAGCTCCCTTTCGACCCCAAGACCCCGGGACGCACGTCCCGGGCATATAGGGATCAGGCGGCCTTTTCGCCCTCTTCACGCTTCGGTGCCAGAATCTTGACCGAACCGCCGGCCTTCTCGACCGCGGCCACCGCCGACTTCGAGGCGCCGAACACCTCGAAATTGACCTTGGCCTTGAGCTCGCCGTTGCCGAGGAGCCGCACGCCGTCCTTGGCGCGGCGGAGCACGCCGGCCTTGATCAGCGCCGCGGCATCAACCGTCGCGCCGGCGTCGAGCAGCTTGGCGTCGATCGCGGCCTGGACCTTGCCGAGATTGACCTCGTTCAGCTTCAGCGCGAACGCGGTGTTGCGGAAGCCGCGCTTGGGCAGGCGGCGATGCATCGGCATCTGGCCGCCTTCGAACCCCTTGATGCGCACGCCCGAGCGCGCGGTCTGGCCCTTGCCGCCGCGGCCGCCGGTCTTGCCGGCGCCCGAGCCGATGCCACGGCCGATGCGGAAGCGCTTCTTGCGCGCGCCGTGCTTCGGGGCGATCTCGTTCAGCTTCATCGCCGCTTCTCCTTACTTCCCGTCCACGACGCGAACGAGGTGCTTCACCTTGTCGATCATCCCGCGCGTCGCAGGCGTATCGGGCAGATCCTTGGTGCGGCCGATCTTGTTCAGCCCGAGGCCGACCAGGGTCTCGCGCTGGGTGTGATCGCGCCGCATCGGGCTGCCGGTCTGCTGGACCTTGATGGTTTTGCTGGCCATGAAACGTCTCCCGCTCAGTCGGCCGCGGCTTCGCTGTCGGCGCCCTGGCGGCGAGCCTGGAGCGTCGAGACCTTGATGCTGCGGCGGGCCGCGACCGAACGCGGCGAGTCCTGATGCTTCAGCGCGTCGAAGGTCGCGCGCACCATGTTGTAGGGGTTCGACGAGCCGATCGACTTCGCTACCACGTCCTGCATGCCGAGCGACTCGAACACCGCGCGCATCGGGCCGCCGGCGATGATGCCGGTGCCGGGAGGCGCCGCGCGCAGGAACACCTTGCCCGCGCCGTGACGGCCGAACACGTCGTGATGCAATGTGCGACCCTCGCGCAGCGGCACGCGGATCAGGTTGCGCTTGGCGGCGTCGGTCGCCTTGCGGATCGCCTCCGGCACCTCGCGCGCCTTGCCGTGGCCGTGGCCGACCCGGCCCTTCTGGTCGCCGACCACCACCAGCGCGGCAAAGCCGAAGCGGCGGCCGCCCTTCACCACCTTGGCGACGCGATTGATGTGCACGAGCTTGTCGATAAACTCACTCGGCTCGCGCTCTCCGCCGCGCTCCCGGCCGCCTTCGCGATCTCGTCTTGGTTCACGTGCCATAACGGTCTTCTCTCTTTTCGGGCGATCGGCCCGCCATCATCCGTTCAGAACTTCAGGCCGCCCTCACGGGCCGCGTCTCCAAGCGCCTTAATGCGCCCGTGGTAGCGATAGCCGCCGCGGTCGAACACGACGTCCTTGATGCCCTTCTCGACCGCGCGCTTGGCAACCAGCGCCCCGACCGCCTTCGCGGCCTCGACGTTGGCGCCCGACTTCGCGCGCATGTCCTTCTCCAGCGAAGAGGCAGACGCCAGCGTCACGCCCTTCACGTCGTCGATCACCTGGGCATAGATGTGCTTGCCCGAGCGGTGCACCGACAGCCGCTGGCGGCCGTTCGCCGCCGCTTTCACCGAGCGCCGCACGCTCGCCCTGCGGCGCAGGGCCCGGTCCTTGACAGTCGCCATAGCGCGCTCCGTTACTTCTTCTTGCCTTCCTTGCGGAAGATGTATTCGCCCACGTACTTCACGCCCTTGCCCTTGTAGGGCTCCGGCGACCGGAAACCGCGGATCTCGGCGGCCACCTGGCCGACCTTCTGCCTGTCCGAGCCGGCGATCTTGATCTCGGTCGGCTTCGGCGTGGTGATCGCGATGCCTTCCGGGATCGGATAGAGCACGTCGTGGCTGTAGCCGAGCTGAAGCTGCAGGTTCTTGCCCTGCACCGCGGCGCGGTAGCCGACGCCGGTGATCTCGAGGCTCTCCTCGAAGCCCTTGGTGACGCCGGTGATCAGGTTGTTGATCAGCGTGCGCGACGTGCCCCACTGCGAGCGCGCGCGCTTGGTCTCGAAGCGCGGATCGACCTTGATCCCGCTCTTGTCCATGACCGCCTTGACGTCGTCGTGCAGCACGAGCTGCAGCGCGCCCTTCGGGCCCTTGACCTTGATGGTCTGGCCTTCGACGTTCGCCGTGACGCCGGACGGAACCGGAACCGCTTTCTTGCCGATACGGGACATGGTCTTTTCCTTTGTCTCCGTCCTCAGAACACCGTGCAGAGCACTTCGCCGCCGACATTGGCGTCGCGTGCGTCGTGATCGGCCATCACGCCCTTGGGCGTCGACAGGATCGAGATGCCGAGACCGTTGTTGATCCGCGGCAGATTGCGGACCGCGACGTAGACCCGGCGACCCGGCTTTGACACACGCGACATCTCGCGGATCACCGGCTGCCCGTCGAAATACTTGAGCTCGATCTCGAGCTCGCTGCGGCCGTCCGCATGATCGACCTTGGCGTAGCCGCGGATGAAGCCCTCGTTCTTGAGCACGTCGAGCACGCTGACGCGCAGCCGCGAGCCGGG
>JAIESI010000071.1 GCA_019746135.1 Xanthobacteraceae bacterium | reverse complement strand
GTGGACCAAGAAACGAGTCCGCCAAAAGCCCTTCAAAGGCCGCCGTATCACTCAGCTCTGATTCCGGGTACTAGGGCCATGGAGGATTCCCGTCAGCTCTTCTGTTTCATTTGCAGCACCACCAGCTCTTCCATCAGGTCCGCCGTAAGCTGGTCGATGAGCAGCGGGCTCTTCAGCTTCAAATTCGCTGCAAGCGAATTGCGCAGTTCCGCAATCCGGCTGCGAACCTCGGGAACTGGGACAGTTACGTCCGTTCGAATCTTGCGATTCTCCGCTAGGCCGGCGTTCAACGTTTCGATGTTCTCCTTCGAATTGATGGCGCCCTTGAGCATCCAGGCCTCGAAGTAGTTCAATCGGTCCTGCGGACAGGCGGTTTTGAGGTCGTTGATTTTGGTGAGATCGACCGTTCGCAGCAATTTGCGGTCGGACTTGTTGGCGGCATGTTGATAAATCTGCACCGCGAGCTTGGCGCGGTCACCGATCGCGCGCAGTTCGGCCTCCGGAACGCAGATCTTCTTCAATACCGGCTCTATTTTAGCGATCGTATGAACTTCCGGCTTGTACCTTTCGATAATCTGCTCGTAGTCCTTCAGTGTTTCGAGTACTGGCCGTTCCCGCCTGCTAACTGGATCGTCGGGCTTGATAGCCGTTTCCCTGGCTACCGTTGGCGGCCGCTGCAGCAGGGGGTCCGTGCGCAGCGCATCCGGACCACCTCGTTGATAGACCGTCACCGTGTTGCTGATGCTCATCTCGATGGAGAACGGCATGCAGATCCGCAGGTAGTTCCGCAGCAGATAGATCGCAGCCGGTCTGTTGTTGATCGACCCGTTTACGATCCTGAGACGATATTCCGTCTGATTGCCCAGCACCACGGATTGTACGACGTGATTGTCGATCTCGGTTATCAGCCGTGCGTTGAAATTCACGAACGTGTCCTGCGCCAAACCAAAAGCAGCAGCGGCGATGGAGATCGCCTTTGCACTGGCACCGGTCACGCCCATCAGCACTGCCGTCGTCGCTGCAGTGGTGGCAAGTTGTTTGAGGATCGGCTCGCGCCAGCGGCGCTTATTGTCGAGCCAAGCGAGATATGCGTCGCAGCGACGGTCGATGTCGTTCATTCCAGCCTGAACGAACGTGGCCCATTCGTGGGGCCGCAAATTTACTTCGTCGCAATAGATCTCGTCGCCGCGGTAGGTAATCCTCAGTCCGGCTTGGCGACAAATTTCGCCGACATACAGATCTTGCAGATTGGTGACTTCGACCAACTCGGCGGAACTGAGGTTGGTCCCGATCCCTTCCCGAATGTACGTCGCATCAAGTATGCTGCATCCCGCCTGCAGCAACGCAACGCCGATGCAGGCCAGCAACGCCCCCTTGCGCATTCACAGCTCCCCACGAACTCGCGCGGGAACACTGGCTCTTTTCAGAAGGCGCTGCGATCTGAAATTGAATCTATCTCCGATAACTTGCTGGGGTTGATCCTGAAGACTGGTAATTGCGGGGACAACTGTAACGGGTATCCCACGCGAGCCGCAGTGCGCGCCTCACGAGAACGATACGCGCCAATTCTGCACCATTGCTGGATACACCAACGGCATCCTCCGACTGCGGATGCCGTTGGTCGTTGCGGTTGCGCCGCCTCTCGCTCAAGGCGACTGCTTACGCCGCCTCTTCGTGCTTAAAGACGGCCGCTTACGCCGCCTCCTGCACCGCCTGCCCGTTGAACGTCACGCCCTGCTTGTTCGCAGAGATCGCGACCTTTTCGCCGTCCTTGATCTTGCCGGACAGGATCAGCTCGGCGAGCGGGTCCTGCACCGACTTCTGGATCACGCGCTTCAACGGCCGCGCGCCGTAGGCCGGGTCGTAGCCCTTCTCGGCGAGCCAGTCGCGTGCCTTGGCATCGAGCTTCAGCTCGATCTTGCGCTCCTCCAGTAGCTTGGAGAGCCGCTTCATCTGGATGTCGACGATCGAGCCCATGTTCTCGCGCTTCAAGCGATGGAACAGGATGATCTCGTCGACGCGGTTGAGGAACTCGGGCCGGAAGTTCGCCCGCACCTCCGCCATCACCAGATCGCGCACCGCGTCGGAGTCCTGGCCCTCCGGCTGGTTGACCAGATGCTCGGCCCCGAGGTTCGAGGTCATCACGATCAGCGTATTGCGGAAGTCGACCGTGCGGCCCTGTCCGTCGGTCAGCCGCCCGTCATCGAGCACCTGAAGCAGCACGTTGAACACGTCCGGATGCGCCTTCTCGATCTCGTCGAACAGCACGACCTGATACGGACGCCGTCGCACCGCTTCGGTCAGCGCACCGCCCTCGTCATAGCCGACATAGCCCGGAGGCGCGCCGATGAGGCGTGCGACCGAGTGCTTCTCCATGTACTCCGACATGTCGACGCGGATGAGCGCCGTCTCGTCGTCGAACAAAAACTCGGCCAGCGCTTTGGTCAGCTCGGTCTTGCCGACGCCGGTGGGCCCTAAGAACATGAACGAGCCGATCGGCCGGTGCGGGTCCTGGAGACCTGCGCGGGCGCGCCGCACCGCGGTCGAGACCGCGCGCACCGCCTCGGCCTGGCCGACGACGCGCTTGGCGATCTGCTCCTCCATCTTGAGGAGCTTCTCGCGCTCGCCTTCGAGCATGCGGTCGACCGGAATGCCGGTCCAGCGCGACACGACCTGCGCGACGTGGTTGGCGGTGACCGCCTCCTCGACGACCGCACCGGCGTTCTTGCTCTCGATCGCCTTCAGCTTCTTCTCGAGCTCCGGGATGCGGCCATAGGCCAGCTCGCCGGCCTTCTGGTACTCGCCGCGGCGTTGCGCATTGGCGAGCTCGTTGCGCGCCTGGTCGAGCTCGGTCTTGAGCTTCTGGGCGTCGGAGAGCTTCTCCTTCTCCGCCTTCCAGCGGCTGGTCAGGTCCGCCGACCGCTTCTCCAGCGATTTCAGCTCCGCTTCGAGATGCTTCAGCCGGTCCTTCGAGCCCGCATCGGTTTCCTTCTTCAGCGCCTCCTGCTCGATCTTGAGCCGCACGATCTCGCGGTCGATCGAATCGAGCTCCTCCGGCTTGGAATCGACCTGCATCTTCAGCCGCGCGGCGGCCTCGTCGATCAGGTCGATGGCCTTGTCCGGCAGGAAGCGGTCGGTGATGTAGCGGTTCGACAGCGTGGCCGCCGCGACGATCGCGGCGTCGGTGATGCGAACGCCGTGATGCGCCTCGTACTTCTCCTTCAGGCCGCGCAGGATCGAGACGGTGTCCTCCACCGTCGGCTCGCCGACGAACAGCGGCTGGAAGCGCCGCGCCAGCGCCGCGTCCTTCTCGACGTGCTTGCGGTATTCGTCGAGCGTGGTCGCGCCGATGCAGTGCAGCTCGCCGCGGGCGAGCGCGGGCTTGAGCAGGTTCGAGGCGTCCATCGCGCCGTCGGCCTTGCCCGCGCCGACGATGGTGTGCATCTCGTCGATGAACAGGATGATGCCGCCGGCCGAGGCGGTGACCTCCTGCAGCACGGCCTTCAGCCGCTCCTCGAACTCGCCGCGGTATTTCGCGCCGGCAATCAGCGCGCCCATGTCGAGCGCGAGCAGCTTCTTGTCCTCGAGGCTGTCCGGCACGTCGCCGTTGACGATGCGCAGCGCCAGACCCTCGACGATGGCGGTCTTGCCGACGCCCGGCTCGCCGATCAGCACCGGATTGTTCTTGGTGCGCCGCGACAGCACCTGGATGGTGCGGCGGATCTCCTCGTCGCGGCCGATCACCGGGTCGAGCTTGCCGGAGCGCGCGGCTTCCGTGAGGTCGCGGGCGTATTTCTTCAGCGCGTCATAGGCGTTCTCCGCCGACTGCGAGTCGGCGGTGCGGCCCTTGCGAAGCTGCTCGATGGCGGCGTTGAGGCTCTGCGGCGAAGCGCCGGCGCGCGCGAGAATCTTTCCCGCATCGCTGTCCTTCTCCAGCGCCAGCGCGAGCAGAAGCCGCTCGACGGTGACGTAGCTGTCGCCGGCCTTCTCGGCGATCTTCTCGGCATTGTCGAACAACCGCGCGGTTGCGGCCGCAAGATAAACCTGCCCAGCCCCGCCGCCCGAGACCTTCGGCATCTTGCCGAGCGCCTCTTCGACGGCTTTGAGCGCCTGCCGCGAATTGCCGCCGGAACGGTCGATCAGGCCCGCGGCCAACCCTTCCGGGTCGTCCAGCAGGACCTTCAGAACATGCTCGGGCGTGAACTGCTGATGGCCCTCGCGCAACGCGAGGGACTGCGCCGATTGGATGAAACCGCGGGCGCGGTCGGTGTACTTCTCGATATTCATTTATCGCTCCCTCGGGCCCTGGATGCGGCACCCGGATCAGCGGACCTCGAACAAGCATCCGCCATGGCAGATGTAAGAAGCACCCTGGCGGGCCGGAAGGGGGATGCCATTGATTTTCATCAAGTAACGGCGGCCCTGGTCATACCCCCGATCGTCGATGGCTGCGCCCGATGCCTGCCGATCGAGCGCTTCCGGCAGTTCAGGCATCCGCGCAGGAATTTCGGCCAGGGCGGAACGGCGATATTCGGCTCGATCCGCTCCGGCAGGCCCCAGAGCTGCGGGTGATGCCAACACAGGTCGTGGCCGCTACTATCGCGATGGGCCCGAATCCCGGCCCGCAGCCGCTTCACCTCGGCGACCAGCGCCTCCCGTCCATCTGCTGCAAATCCTCGTCCCTCATCGACCTCGCGAGACAGGTGCCCGTGCCCTCCCCCGCAAACCGAGCCACCCTCAAGGCGATTTACCGATATCCGGTGAAGGGCCTGTCGCCCGAACCGCTGCCGCGCACGGAGCTTGCGCCCGGCAAGACGGTGCCGTTCGACCGCATGTACGCCATCGAGAACGGCCCGTCAGGCTTCGACCCGGCGCATCCGGCCTATCTTCCCAAGCAACGCTTCCTGATGCTGATGCGGAACGCGCGGCTCGCCGAGCTCCGCACCCGGTTCGACGACGAAAGCCACCTCCTGACCATCCGCGCCGAGAACCGCGAGGCCGCGCGCGGCAACCTGCGCACGCCGGAAGGCCGCGCCGCCGTCGAGCGGTTCTTCGAGGAGCACTGCGCCGATGAGCTGCGCGGGCCGCCCAAGGTTCTCCGTGCCGACGGCCATAGCTTCTCCGACGTGGCGAAGAAAGTGGTCTCGATCATCAACCTTGCTTCCGTCGCCGATCTCGAGAACGCCGCCGGCGCGCCGGTCAATCCGCTGCGCTTCCGCGGCAATCTCTACGTCGAGGGCTGGCCGGCCTGGCGCGAGTTCGACCTGGTGGGCGCCGAGGTCGCGGTCGGCAACGACGTGCGGCTGAAGATCGTCAAGCGGATCGTGCGTTGCGCCGCGACCGAGGTGGATCCCGACACCGGCATCCGCGATCTGCAAATCCCGCGCACGCTGATGAAGACCTACGGCCATGCCGATTGCGGCATCTACGGCGAGGTGATCGCCGGCGGCACCGTCGCGGTCGGCGACGGCGTCACCGCCTGAAACGTGAGAAGAAGAAAGTGGAGGCCGGGCCTTGGAATCGAACCAAGGATAACGAGGTTTGCGGGCCTCTTGCGTAGCCTCTCCGCCACCCGGCCGTGGCATGCAACCTAAGTTCCCGCGTCCTAAATTTGCGTGAACACGAACACGTGATTTTCCCGACACGTTAACCTTTCATCGACCAAACCGGACGCTCCGGCGAACCGCCGTGGGAGGCGCCGGTTATGCCGGCATGCCGGTCTATTTCCTGCACGTCGAAGGACGCGTTCGCATCGAAGACGAGTTCGGCCTGGAACTGCCGGATGACGCCGCCGCGCGCCGCGAGGCCCGCGGCATGGCGCGCGATCTGTCGCGGCACCAGACCGGAACAGTTCCCTGGCGCGTCGTCGTGATCAACGAGGCGGGCGAGCGCATCGAGGAAGTGATTTCGAAAGCGGCGTGAGCAGCTTCCCAAGCGGGCATCGGTGCGTCACGACGTTGCCCGCCGATCCGCCGCCGTCATGGCCGCACCGACGACGAACTTCAGGCGTTCCGCGACGCCCGCGCGCGGCAATTCGACCAGCTCGTAGCCGAGCCGGGCATAGGTCTCGGCGAGCGCCGCATAGGTGCGCTCGGCTTCGGCAAAATCCTGCCGGCGCTCGGTGTCCTGCGTGAAGATCTCCCGCCACGGCGGCGCGATGAACACGCGGCGGCCATAGCGGAACACCTCCGCCGCCTTCTCGATGTGCACGGGCACCGGCAGACGCATCAAACGCAGATAGCCGATCACATCGGGAACTCCGCGGTCGAAGAACACCGGCCCGGCCTGCCGCTCCGCCATGCGGTAAGACCGCATCTCCCATCCGAGCATCAACTCGGCGAAGGCCGCCGGATCGTGCCACGGCAGCGCGGGGCCATCGATCGCCCGCTGATCCTGGATGATGCCGCGGCCGGCCTCGACGGTTCGGGCGAAACCCGCCTGGTCCAGCGCATCGATCAGCGTGGTCTTGCCCGAGCCCGGGCCACCGGTGATGACGAAGAATGCTTTCATGAGATGCCTGGTCCACTCGATCGTTGCCTCGCCGCCGGTCTTTCGTCGCGAGTGCTGTTCGTCACGTGTTGTTCGTCACGGGTCTTGCCGCACGTCAACCGCGCCGGCGAAACGGTATTCAAAAACCAAGGCCGCATTTTTTCTGCGACGTCATTAAAGACACGTTCAGCAACCGCGCAATCGCAGCCCGTCGCGGCTTGATGGCGTGCGGCGCCCATCTTACGGGGGCATGCATGTATCGCTTGCTCGCCTGCCTGACAGTGCAACACGACTCCCGGCTCGTCGCGCTTGCGGTGCTGATTTGCGTCGTGGGTGCGCTGGTCTCGTTCAAGATTTACAGCCAGGTCGCAACGAGCGAAGGGCTGCGCCGGTGGTGCCTGCTGGCCTTGACCGGCATTTGCAGCGGCGCGGGAATCTGGGCGACCCACTTCATCGCCATGCTGGCCTACGATGACGGCGGCCTGCCGATCGCTTATGAGCCGGTCGCGACCACGGCCTCCTTCGTCATCGCGGTTTCCGCAACCACGCTCGGATTTGGCATCGCGGCGAATGGGCTCCGCTGGCAGCCGTACCTCGGTGGGGCCTGCGTCGGGGTCGGTATCGGGCTCATGCACTATGCCGGCATGCACGCGCTGATCCTGCCGGGGACGCTCGAGTGGGACGCCGGGATGGTCGCCGCCTCGCTGACGGTCGGGTTCACCTTCGCGACGGGCGCCATCGTCGCCTTTCACCGGTGGAACGGCCGGCGCGCGATCTGGATAGCGGCAGGCCTGTTTGCGGTCGCGATCTGCGGCCTGCATTTCACCGCCATGGCCGCCGCCACGGCGCTTCCCGATCCGACCAGCGCGGTGCCGCCGTTTCCGATCGATGAGTCCCTGATGGTGTCTGCAGTCTCCGGTGCGACGCTCGTCATCATGCTGTCCGGCATCGCCTCGACTGCGATCATGGAAAGCCAGATGCGGCGGCAGCGCGAGGAGGAGCTTCGCCTCCAGAACCTCCGATTCGACATGGCCCTCGACCACATGCGCGAGGGCCTTTGCATGTTCGATGCGGAGAAACGTCTGGTCGTCTGCAACGGCCGCTATGCCGAGATGTACCGCCTGCCGCCTGAGCTGGTGAACCCCGGCACGCCGCACCATGAGATCATCCGGCATCGCGTCGTCAACGGCGTCCTCAAGGGCGATGCCGACGATGGCGCGGCCGAACGGGTCGTTGCGGCGTTGCGCGCGCTGCCTGCCGATGCGCCGTCGAGCCGGATCGACGAGCTTGCCGACGGCCGCCTGATCTGCATCACCCGCCAGCCGACCGCGGGCGGCGGCTGGGTCGCAACCCATGTGGACGTCACCGAGCGGCAGCGCACCGAAGCAAAGATCGCCTACATGGCGCTGCACGATTCGCTGACCGACCTGCCCAACCGGACGCTGTTTCGCGAGCGGCTGGAGCAGGCTTTGGCGCGCGCCGGCAGGCGAAACCATAAGTCGACGCTGCTCATGCTCGATCTCGACCGCTTCAAGGAGATCAACGACACGTTCGGCCATCCGGTCGGCGACGCGCTGCTGAAGACCGTCGCCGACCGGCTGCGCGAGTGCTGCCGGGAGACGTCCACCATCGCCCGGCTCGGCGGCGACGAGTTCGCCGTCATCGAGGATGTCGCCGACGACGCAAGGAAAGCCGCCGCCCTTGCCGAGCGTATTCAACGCTCGCTCGGTGCGCCCTACGACGTCGGCGGCTATCGGCTCGTCAGCGGCGCGAGCATCGGCATCGCCATCATGCCGGATGACGGCACCACCAGCGACGAGATCGTGAAGAATGCCGACCTCGCGCTCTATCGCGCCAAGGACGTCGGCCGCGGCTCGCATCGCTTCTTCGAGCCGGAAATGGACCGGCACATGCGGGCCCGCCATGCGCTCGAGCAGCAGTTGCGGAACGCGCTGGTCGGGGGCGAGTTCGAGCTCCACTACCAGCCGTTCGCCGATGTCCGCTCGGGCGAGACCACCGGCTACGAGGCGCTGTTGCGATGGTGCCATCCCACGCGCGGCTTGGTCATGCCGGGGGAATTCATTCCGCTTGCGGAAGAGACCGGCCTGATCGTGCCGATCGGTGAATGGGTGCTGATGACGGCCTGCGCCGAAGCCGCGAGATGGCCGTCGCACTGCAAGGTTTCGATCAACATTTCGCCCGCGCAATTCAAGAGCACGGAATTGGTTCCGGCGGTGGTCAGCGCGCTCGGCCTGTCGGGGCTTGCGCCGCATCGGCTCGAGCTCGAAGTGACCGAAACCGCAATCATGCACGACAGCGCCACGGTGTTCGACACGCTCCGCCAATTTCACGGTCTCGGCCTGCCGATCGCGCTGGACGATTTCGGCACCGGCTATTCCTCGTTGAGCTTCCTGCAGCGCTTCCCGTTCGACAAGGTCAAGATCGACCGCACATTCATCAATGAGCTGTTCAGCCAGCACGACGAGTCCCGCACCATCGCCCGCGCCGTGGTCCGCTTTGCGGTGAGCCTCGGCAAGACGACAACGGCCGAGGGCGTGGAAACGAAGGAGCAGGCGGAATTTCTTCGCGCGGAAGGCTGCAACGAGATGCAGGGCTACTATCTCGGCCGCCCGGTGCCGTCCGCCGAATTTGCGCAGGTCGCCCGCGCGCGGCTCACGGTGGCGGCGACGGCGGCATAGGAAGGCCGTCTCGACGGACGGCTCCGTTTCCGCAGGCTCGAGGTCGCTCAATCCACGTACGCCAGCGGCCGCGCCACCGTTTCGAGCGGCTGCCGCTCGGCGCGCACCGCGAACAATGCGGCAATGATGCCCGCGGCGATCATCAGCACCGCGCCGAACAGATAGCCGCCGAACATGCTCAGGCGCGAGCCGGTGTCGATCAGCACGCCGAACAGCCAGGGCCCGGCGATGCCGCCGACGCCGGTGCCGATGGCGTAGAAGATCGCTATCGTCAGCGCACGGATTTCCAGCGGGAAGGTCTCGCTGACGGTGAGATAGGCCGAGCTCGCCGCAGCCGACGCAAAGAAGAAGATCACGCTCCAGGCGAACGTCTGCTGCGTCGCACTGAGCGTGCCCTGCATGAACAGGTAACCCGAGCCCGCAAGCAGCACGCCCGACGCGATATAGGTCAGCGCGATCATGGTGCGGCGGCCGATCACGTCGAACAGCCGGCCGAGCAGCAGCGGACCGAGAAAATTGCCCGCCGCGAACGGCAGGATGTACCAGCCGACCTGGCTCGCCGGGATGCCGTAGAAGTCGGTCAGCACCAGCGCATAGGTGAAGAAGATCGCGTTGTAGAAAAACGCCTGCGCAGCCATCAGCGCCAAGCCGACCAGCGCGCGCCGGCGGTGCCGATGAACGATGGTGGAGAACACCTCGGAAAGCGGTGTGTGAGCGCGCGAAAGCAGCCTTGCGCGGGGAAGCTCGCCTGCCGTTGCGGCATGCTTGTCCGCATACACGCGCAGCTCGATCTCCCGCACCACGCGCTCGGCCTCCGCGACATGACCGTGCGTCATGAGCCAGCGCGGGCTTTCCGGCAGCCACCGCCGCATGAAGAAGATCACGAGTGCCAGGAGCGCGCCGATCAGGAACGCCAGCCGCCAGCCGTGTTCCGGATCGATCACCGACGTATCCAGCAGCGCAATCGCCGCGAACGCACCGAGCGCCGCGCCCACCCAGAAGCTGCCGTTGATCACGAGATCGGTGAAGCCGCGCACGCGCGCGGGGATCAGCTCCTGAATCGTCGAGTTGATCGCCGCGTATTCGCCGCCGATGCCCGCGCCGGTGAGAAACCGGAACAGCGCGAAACTCCAAAGATTCCACGACAATGCCGTGGCGGCGGTCGCGATCAGATAGACCGTCAGCGTGATGAAGAAGAGCTTCTTGCGGCCGAGCCGGTCGGTGAGCCAGCCGAACAACAGCGCGCCGAGCACCGCGCCCGCGAGATAGGCGCTGGCCGCCAGCCCCACGTCGGCGTTGGAGAATTGCAGCACCGGGCTCGCCTTCAGCGCGCCGGCCAGCGAACCCGCAAGCGTGACCTCAAGGCCGTCGAGAATCCAGGTGATCCCCAGCGCCGCGACCACCAGCGTGTGAAACCGGCTCCACGGCAGGCGGTCGAGCCGCGCCGGAATGTCGGTTTCGACGACGGCTTGCGCGGGAGCCGTGGCGGTCCGCTGGTCCATGCCTGCGAACGCGCCACGGCCGCACCGGGTTCCTACAGTTCCGGGAAGACGTAGGCGATGATGCGGCTTCGATCGAACACCGCTTCCGCGACGCGGCGGCTGTAGTTGCCGGAAATGATGACCGGATCGCCGTCCTTGTCGAAGCCGCTGACGACGCCGACATGGCCGCCGCTCTTGCCGCGGTTCATGACGGCGATGGCTCCGACCTTCGGCCCTTCGAGCCGCTTGCCGTAGGAGGCAAACGATTTCGCCAGGTCCGATGCCGTGCCCGGCAGGCCTATGCGCTCGAGCACGAAATTCATGAATCGCGCGCACCACAGCGTGGCCCTGGTGGTCGGATTGGTGCCGATCCAGCGGCGCGCCTCCGCGACGATGCGCGAGCCCGGGGCATTGCCGACAAGCTCGATACCCGGGTCATTGCCGTCGTGATGGGCGGTCAACGGACGTGCGGCGAGCCTGGCCGGACGGTCCTCGGCGGCCACCGCCCGGCGATGGCGGGCCCGCTCGCGCACCGCCACTTGGCGCGTCTCGGCGCGCGGGCCGCCGCGCCTCATCAAGCGGCGCCGGCCCGGCGTCGCGGTTTCGAGGCGGGCCGCTGGTGCGATTTGCACCCGCTGGATCTGCAGGTGGCGTGGTGCGCGAGTCTCGGTCCCTCTGACATGTGCGCCCGGCGGGTCCGCCGACGCCTGCGTGATGCTCGCTGCGGTGGTTGCCAACACGAGCAACCACGCAGCCAGTTTGGCTTTCATTTCTCGGAAATCCCCCGTCTTCTTGCTTGCGCTTGATTGCGCCCCCGCGCGACGCCGGGCGGCATCGCGACGCGTGCAGGTTCGAGACTCGCGTGGCGTTTCAATGATGCGATCGAGGCGAATCCTGAACGCCCGGTGGCGCGAATGAGAACGCGCCACGCCCCGGCCGGCGTTCGAACACAGGCCGGTCAAAGTTCCCGGTGATTTACGGAAATTTGCCGGAAAAAGTTCCGCGCGCTGACAATCGGCAATGATTGTTGATCGCCATCAGGGAACAAAATGACCGATCAATGTCAACCGCCGATCAATGTCAGCCGCGGCGGCTCAGCAGGAACACCGCCTGTTCGCCGAACAGATTCCAGAACCACCATGGCGCATTGAAACGCAGCGGCGTGCCCCAGGCATTGAGCGCGACGGCGCGCTCCATCTTCGCGCCGGTGACCTCGCAGAGATCACGGAAATCCTTGATGGTGCAGAAATGGATGTTCGGAGAGTCCCACCAGGCATAGGGCAGGTTGTCGGTGCGCGGCATGTGGCCGCCGAGCGCGACCTGACCGCGGATCCGCCAGTGGCCGAAATTCGGAAACGACACGATCGCGTGCCGGCCGATCCGCAGCATGTTTTCCATCACGACGCGGGGCTGGCGCACCGCCTGCAAGGTCTGCGAGAGAATGACATAGTCGAACGCATCGTCCGGGTAGTCCGCGAGGTCCGTGTCGGCGTCGCCCTGAATGACGGCGAGGCCCTTGGCGACGCATTCGTTCACGCCTTCGCGCGACAGCTCGATGCCGCGTCCGTCGACGCCGCGGTTCTCGCCGAGAATGCGAAGCAGCTCGCCGTCGCCCGCGCCGATGTCGAGCACCCGCGCGCCGGGTGCGACCATCTCGGAGACCAGCACAAGGTCGACGCGCCCGCCGCCCGGTGCGCGAGCGGTGTCGGCCATCGTCAGGTCACGCTTGAGCCGCGACAGCATGGTCATACGCCGTTCTTGAGGCCACGGGCCTTGGCGGCACCGTCGAGGAAGCCGCGCACGATCGCGAACAGCTCGGGCTCGTCGAGCAGAAATGCGTCGTGGCCCTTGTCGGTGACGATCTCGGCAAACGAGACGCGAACGCCGGAGGCGTTGAGCGCGTGCACGATGGCGCGCGATTCCGAGGTCGGGAACAGCCAGTCCGAGGTGAACGACACCACGCAGAAGCGGGTGCTGGCACCCTTGAAGGCGTTGGCGACGATGCCGTTGCAGTCGGCGGCGAGATCGAAATAGTCCATCGCCCGCGTCAGGTAGAGATACGAGTTCGCGTCGAAGCGCTCGACGAACGAACTGCCCTGATGGCGGAGATAGGATTCCACCTCGAAGTCGGCGTCGAACGAGAACGTGGGATTCTCGCGATCCTGGAACTTGCGGCCGAACTTGCGATGCAGCGCCGGGTCCGACAGATAGGTGATGTGCGCGCCCATGCGCGCCACCGCCAGCCCGCGCCGCGGATTGGTGCCGTTCTCGAAGTAGCGGCCGCCCCGCCACTCCGGATCGGCCATCACCGCCTGGCGGCCGACCTCGTGGAAGGCGATGTTCTGCGCCGAGTGCCGCGTCGCGCACGCAATCGGCAGCGCGCTGAACACACGCTTGGGGAAGCTCGCGGCCCATTGCAACACCTGCATGCCGCCCATCGAGCCGCCGGCGACCGCAAACAGCGAGTCGATGCGAAGCTCGTCGAGCAGCATCGCCTGCGCCCGCACCATGTCGCGGATGGTGATGACGGGAAAGTCGAGGCCCCAGGGCTTGCCGGTCTTCGGATTGGTCGAGGCCGGGCCGGTCGAGCCCATGCAGCCGCCGATCACGTTCGGGCAGATGATGAAGTAGCGCTCGGTGTCGATCGGCTTGCCGGGGCCGACCATGGTCTCCCACCAGCCGGGCTTGCCGGTGACCGGGTTGGGGCTCGCGACGTGATGGTCGCCGGTCAGCGCGTGGCAGATCAGCACCGCGTTGCTGCGGTCGGCGTTCAGCGTGCCGTAGGTCTTGTAGGCGATCTGAAACGGCGCGAGCTCGACGCCGGCGTCGAGCTTCAGCGGCCGGTCGATCCGCGCCACCAACGAGTTGCGCGGCGTTTCGGCCTCGCGGCCGCGCCCCACAACATCAAGTGCGATACCGGCGTCGGCCATTGAAGTCCCGGCAGCGGCTCCTGCGGCGGGTCAGCCCCGCGATACTGCGGGTAGGTAGGGATCGGGCAGAGCTTATGTCAATGTTTTCTTTGATTTAGCCGTCCAGCCCACCTATCTATGGGGGCCGATTTGACCATGACCAACAAGCCCACAAGCGCACCCTCCCTCGCCGATCTCCGCAAGGAAATCGACCGGATCGACGAGTCCATGCACCAGCTCCTGATGGAGCGCGGGCAGATCATCGACCGGCTGATCGCCACCAAGAAGACCCAGGAAAGTGGTTCGGCGTTCCGGCCCGCCCGCGAGGCCGACATGATGCGGCGGCTGGTGCAGCGGCACAAAGGCATCCTGCCGCTCGACACCGCGGAAAGCATCTGGCGGGTCATCATCGCGACGTTCACGCATGTGCAGGCGCCGTTCGCGGTGCATGCCGATCTCTCCGCCGGCGATGCGATGATGCGCGACAGCGCGCGGTTTCACTTCGGCTTCACGGTGCCGTTCGTCGCGCATGTCGGCGCGGCGGCCGTCGTCGAAGCCGTGTCGGAATCCAAGGGCGACCTCGGCCTGGTGCCGGCCTTCGCCATGAGCCACGGCGGAGCCTGGTGGAACGCGCTCGAGTTCGACAGCGCGCCGAAGATCATCGCTCGCCTGCCGTTCATCGACCGGCCCGACCATCCTGCGCCGATGAACGTGTTCGTCGTGTCGCGGGCGGCACCCGATGCGATGGTGACCGAGGTCGAGACCTGGAGCGTGCGCGTCGCGGGCTGGGGCGCTGCGGCGGCTGCGGCCGCGGCCTCGCTCGCCGAAATCGTCGCCGTGCCCGACACGGCCTTCGACGGGGCGGCGCTGCTGGTCTCGGTGCCGGCGGGTGGCGACCTTTCCGACGTCAAAAAGGCGCTCGTTAAGGCTGGCGCCTCGGTGCGTTCGGCGGCCCTCGTCGGCAGCCACGCAACCCGCTATACGGTCCCGGCCGACAAGCCTTAAGAAAACCCGTACGGATCGACCGCAATGACCGCCACCCGTCCAAAGCCGCGTCCCGGCGTGCTCGACATCGACGCCTACGTGCCGGGCAAGAGCAGCGCGCCCGGCGTCGCCAAGGTCTACAAGCTGTCGTCCAACGAGACGCCGCTCGGGCCGAGCCCCAAGGCGATCACGGCGTATAACGAGGTCGGCAGGCACCTCGAGGACTATCCGGACGGTTCGGCCTCCGAGCTTCGCGAAGCGATCGGCCGGGCCTTCGGGCTCGATCCGGCCAGGATCGTCTGCGGCGCGGGCTCCGACGACCTGCTCAACCTGATCGCGCGGGCCTACCTCGCCGACGGCGACGAGGCGATCCACACCACGCACGGCTTTCTGGTCTATCCGATCGCCACGCTCGGCACCGGCGCGAAGCCGGTGGTCGCGCCGGAGAAGGACTACACCGCCGATGTCGATGCGATCCTGGCGCGCGTGACGCCGAAGACCAAGGTCGTGTTCCTCGCCAACCCGAACAACCCGACCGGCACCTACGTGCCGTTCGACGAGGTGAAGCGGCTGCACAAGGCGCTGCCGCCGCATGTGCTGTTCGTGATCGACGCGGCTTACGCGGAGTATGTCCGGCGCAACGACTACGAGGCCGGCATCGAGCTCGTGGCGACCAGCGAGAACGTGGTGATGTGCCGGACGTTCTCGAAGATCCACGGGCTTGCCGCGGTGCGGCTCGGCTGGATGTACGGGCCGGCGCACGTGGTCGATGCGATCAACCGCATCCGCGGGCCGTTCAACGTCAATGCGTCGGCGATCGCGGCCGGGATTGCCGCGATCGAGGACACCGCGCATCAGGAGCGGTCGCGCGAGCACAACAGCAAATGGCTCGACTGGCTGACCACGGAAATCGGCAAGCTCGGCCTCAAGGTGACGCCGAGCGTGGCGAACTTCATCCTGATCCATTTTCCTGAAACGCAAGGCCGCACCGCAGGCGATGCCAACGCATTCCTGATGCAGCGCGGCCTGATCGTACGCCAGGTCGGCGCTTACAAGCTGCCGAACGCGCTTCGCATGTCGGTCGGCAGCGAGGAGGCGAACAGACTGGTCGTCAAGGCGCTGGCGGACTTCCTGGGCAAATCGGCGTGACGGGCACCCCCATCTACAACCGGCTGGCGCTGATCGGCTTCGGCCTGATCGGCGGCTCGATCGCCCGCGCCGCGCGGGCGCAGAACGCCGTCCGCTCGATCGTTGCCACCGCGCGCTCGCCGCAGACGCGGCGGCGCGTGGCCGAGCTCGGCATCGTCGATCAGGTGGTCGAGACCAACGCTGCGGCGGTCGAAGGCGCGGACCTCGTCATCGTCTGCATTCCGGTCGGGGCCTGCGGCGCGGTGGCGAAAGAGATCGCTCCGCATCTGATGCGGGGCGCGACGGTGTCCGACGTCGGCTCGGTCAAGGGCGCGGTGGTGCGCGACATGGCCCCGCACCTGCCGGACGGCGTGCACTTCGTGCCGGCCCATCCGGTGGCGGGCACCGAGAATTCCGGGCCCGACTCCGGCTTTGCCGAGCTGTTCGTCAACCGCTGGTGCCTGCTCACGCCGCCCGAAGGCGCGGACAAGGCCGCGGTCGAGAAGCTCGCGGCGTTCTGGCGGCTGCTCGGGGCCAACGTCGAAACGATGTCGGCCGACCATCACGACCTGGTGCTCGGCATCACCAGCCATCTGCCGCACCTGATCGCCTACACCATCGTCGGCACCGCCGACGAGCTCTCCGAGGTGACCCGCTCCGAGGTCCTGAAGTTCTCGGCCGGCGGCTTTCGCGATTTCACCCGCATCGCCGCCTCCGACCCGACCATGTGGCGCGACGTTTTCCTCGCCAACAAGGACGCGGTGCTGGAGATGCTCGGACGTTTCAACGAGGATCTTGCGGCACTGACCCGCGCCATGCGCAGCGGCGACGGCGAGACCCTGTTCGATCACTTCACCCGCACGCGCGCGATCCGCCGCGGCATCATCGACATCGGCCAGGATTCGCCTGCGCCGGACTTCGGCCGGGCGCATCCGACGCTGCCGGCCGAGCCGCTGCCGCGGCCCTATGCGGCGGACAACGAATAGACCCGTAGCCCGCATGGAGCGAAGCGGAATGCGGGAGCGGCGGTCCCGGATTGCGCCATAGCGCGTCGAACACGCGCGTGCGCGCGCTTATGGCTCCATCCGGGCTACACGCTGCGGACAATGGGTAATCAGAACAGCGGCGGCACCGCGCCGATCTTCAACGGCCCGAGCGACACCATGCCGTCGTCGAAGCGCAGCGGCAGCGCCACCGCGCGCTTGCCTTCGAGTTCGGTCGGCTGCCCCATCATGTTGATGCCGGCAACGATCGCCGGCCCCGCGTTCTGCCGGGCGACGTTGCCGAGCCCCGGCATGATGCGGTCGAGCGCACCGAAGGCGTTGTTGAGCCGCTGCGGCGCTTGCTGCTCGGACAGCATCCGGTCGAGGCCGAGCACCGGCAGGAGCTTGTCGAGATTGGCGACGGTGAGGCGAAGCTGGCCGTCGAGCCGGCCGGCCGGCGAAAGCCCGAGCGAGCCGTTGGCAACGGCGATCACGTCGCGCTGCTGCACCCGCGCCTTGGCGATCTCGATGCGGCCGCCGGCGGCCTGCAACTCGCGGAAGCGCTGCGGCCACGGCTTCGGCGCAAAATCCTTCAGCCCCTTCAGGACCGCGGTCACGTCGGCATCCATCGGGATCGCCGCCGCCTCATGCCAGTATGGCGCTGCGGCCGACAAGAGCTTCACCACGATCTCGATCACCGGGTTTTCCCGCACGGAGCCTGCGACGAGGCGGCCGTTGAGATCGAGGCGCTCGGCCTTGAAGTAGTGTTCGCTGCCGCCGGTGCGCTCGACCACCGGCTGCTGCAGACTGACCGTCACGGTCTCAGGCGATGTCGGCAGGCCGTGCACCTGCGTCTGTGCGTGCGTCCAGGTCGCGGTCGCAAACGGGCTCTGGCCGGGCTCGGCGACGGTCAACGGCCCGGTGAATTCCGTGGTCAGCACGGTCGGCTGCCAGAGCCGGGCCGTCACCACCATGTCCCTGGCCTTGAGCGCGAGCGGCGGGCGGTTCGATTTCAGCTCCGCACCGGCGTCCGTGCAGCGCACTTCGACGCCGAACGGAAAGCCGCCGATGCTCTGGCTCGCGCAGGTGTAGACGCGGCCGGCCCGCGCCTCGCGCGCCTTCCAGCCCTCGATGGTGCGCTCGGCGACGCCCGCGCCGTAGTGCCAACCGCCGGCCCACAAGCCGCCAAGGAGGATCAGCACGACGACGAGCAGCAGCGGCCATCGCCGGCGGCGCGGAACGGAATTGGCCTGGATCATGCGTGCTGTGAAGCGTTGGAATCAGGCGTTTCGAAGGTAGGCCCTGTTTAGTCCTCCCGTGGCGGCTGTCCAGACCATTGCGGCGCACCAAAGGGCCTGATACGCGAGCCTGCGACCGCAAATGACCGCCCCGGACCCAGCCTTCGATCATGCCGCCGAAGACCTCTGGGTCTTCGGCTATGGCTCGCTGATCTGGCGGCCGGGCTTCGAATTCGCCGAACGCAGGCCGGCGCATATCCTCGGCATGCACCGTTCGCTCTGCATTTACTCGTTCGACCATCGCGGCACGCCGGAGCGGCCCGGCCTCGTGCTGGGCCTCGATTTCGGCGGGGCCTGCCGCGGCATCGCCTACCGCGTCGCGACGAAGCGGCGGCCTGCGACATTGAAGTATCTGCGCGACCGCGAGCAGACCACGGCGGTGTACCGCGAGCTGGTGCGCGGGATTGCGCTCGACGGCAAGCCGGAGCGGCGCGTCGATGCGCTGTGCTACGCGGTCGACCGCGGCCATCCCCAATACGCGGGCCGCCTGACCCATGACCGGCAATTGCAGATCGTGCGTCAGGCGCATGGACGCTCGGGCAACAACCGCGACTATGTCCTGGAGACGGCGAAGGCGCTCGACGCGCTCGGCATCGTCGACCACGACCTGCAGGTGGTGGCGCAGCGTCTCAAGAACTCACCCGAGGCGCATGTCGGGCCGGGCTAGAGCCTTTTCCGTTCCTTCGGAATCGGAAAAGGCTCTAGCCTCTTGGCTTGGTCGCATTTTCTTACGGCGAACCGCTTCACACTCCGCCGGAAAATGCTCTAGCTCACGCCGAGACGCCTGAGCTCGGCCTGCCCTTCCGCCAGAAGCCGCGCTGTTGCCGTCTCGATGTCGTTCTGCAGCCGCTGATAAAACTCGTTCTTGTCGAGGCCGGGCGGAATCGGCGGCAGAAATTCGACCACGATCGTGCCCGGCAGCCGCTTGAACTTGCGGCGCGGCCAGAACAGCCCGGAATTGAGCGCCACCGGAATGCACGGCACGCCGATCTCGGCATAGAGATGCGCCACCCCGAACTTGTAGCGCGGCTCGGCAAACGCCGCGCGGCGGGTGCCCTCGGGAAAGATGATGAGCTGCCGGCCGCCGCGGATCTCCTCGCGCGCCCGTTCGGTCATTTTCATCAGCGCCTGGCTGCCCGCGCCGCGGTCGACCGGGATCATCCGGCCCTTCGCCATGCACCAGCCGAAGACCGGGATCCACATCAGCTCGCGCTTGACGATGAACGTGAAGTCATCGAACAGCTTGAGCAGCGCGAAGGTCTCCCAGGTCGACTGGTGCTTCGCCGCGATGATCAGCGGCTCGGTCAGGCGCGCGCCGGCAAGCCGCTCCAGCCCGCGGATTTCGATCTTGGTGCCGCACACGACGCGCAGCAAGAAGACGCTGGTGCGCCCCCACAGCTCGGCGATCTTCAGCACGGCCTTGCGCGGCAGCAGCAGCGTGAACAGCGCCACCAGCAGCAGAACGCCGAGGTTCAGGTAGAACAGGACGTTGTAAAGGAGGGACCGGACGACGATCACAGAAGCAGCCGCTGCACTTTCTTGAAATAGCTCGCCGGACTATGGCCGACGCATGATCTTATCCGAAAACCGCTTCGCACTTTTCGGGATCATGCTAGGCGACGGAATGGGGAAGCACCATCCGGCTCCGGGCCACGATATACTTCAAATATTCCAAAATCAGCAGCCGGGCGGTGGATGGATTGTCCCACCAGTTCTCGATCCGGATCCGGTCCGACACCACCGCATAGGGGACCAACGCCACACCCGGAAGCTCGTGCTCGAGCTCGGCCATGGCGCGCGGCATGTGATAGTTCGCCGTGACCACGATCAGCGACTTGAAGCGGCGCTCTTCGACCCAGCGGCGGGTTTCGATCGCGTTGCCGATGGTGTTCGTCGCCGAATGATCGAGATCGACGCAGCACGAGAACCAGCGCTGATGCTCCGGCACGAGGCGCGCGATCTCGTAGGGTCGGGTCATCCGGTTGACGCCGCTGATCAGCAGACGCTGGCCATGGCCTGACGCCAGAAGCTCGAGCGCGTCGCTGATGCGGAGCGCCCCGCCGGTCAGGACGACGATGCCGTCGGCGTTGCGGGACGGCGCGGCCTCAACCACCGGCATCTGCCGGACGAACCACCAGAATCCGCCCGCGAACAGCAAGACCGCCAGAACCAGAATGAGCAGCGTCCAGCGATAGACGCGCCGCCACGGCCGCGTCCCGGCGCTTCCTGCCGCTGAGCCCTGCCCTACCGAGTGCATCCGTCCTTCATCCCCGCCGGATCATAGCGCAGAATCCGGCCGCCGGATGGCACCGCCTAGTCCACGAATTCGAGCGTCCGGTTGACGGTGCGGCGGGACGCAATCGCCGTCACCACCGCCATCAGCACCATTTGCGCCATGATCGCGATGTAGCCGCCAAGACTGAGCGAGAACGTGCCGAACAACGCCGCAAGCTGATCGCTCCCGGGCATGCCGACGCTCATGTTGGCGACAATGCTGGCGATGCCGAACACCAGCATCGCAAGCCCCCCGCCGATCAGTCCGCCTTCGAGGCCCAGCACCAGAAAGTGGCGCTGGAACTGCCGGGCGATGAAGCTGTCCTTCGCGCCGATGAAATGCAGAACCTCGACGATCGGACGGTTGGTCGCCATCGCGCCGCGCGTGGCGAAGATCACCGACAGCACGGTCGCAGCCAGCATCAGCAGCAGCACGCCGATACCACCCGCGATCGTGGTCTGCGCCATCGCCCGCATCCGCTCGATCCAGGCCCGATGATCGTCGAGGGTTGCGCCCGCGACGCGCTCGGCGAGCGTCTTGCGCAGCGCGCTGAGATCCGCGCCGCCGTCCTGGAGCCGGACCACGATCATGCGCGGCACCGGCAGATCGTCGAGCGAAAGCCCGCCGCCGAGCCAGGGCTCGAGCAGGCGCGTCGACTCGTCCTTGGAATAGGGCCGCACATCGGCGACGCCGGGCGTGGCACGGGCCATCTCGGCCGCACGCGCCACGTCGGCCTCGATGTCGCGGCCCTGCACCGGCCGCACCTGGATCGTCACCTCGCGCGACACCTCCGACTGCCACTCCGCCGCCGAGGACCGCACCAGCATGACGGCACCCGTGGTCAGCGAAGCGAGGAACGTCATGATGGCAACGACGGCGACCAGCGCCCGGCCGGCGATCGAGCGCTTGGGCACGATCGGCGTCTCGATGCGCGGCAGCAGGCCCGACATCGCCCGGGGCGCCATCAGGTCCCGATCCATCAGTTGCTGGCTCACGCGAAGCTCAGACATATCGGTTCCGCTCAATCGTAGACATGCAGCCGGCCCTCGTGCAGCACCAGGCGCCTGGAGTCGTACTGGTCCATCAGGCTGATGTCGTGGGTGGCGATCACCACGGTGGTGCCGGACTTGTTCAGCTCGATGAACAGCCGCAGCAGACGCTGTGCCAGGTTAGGATCGACGTTGCCGGTCGGCTCGTCGGCGAGCAGGAGCTGCGGACGGGCGATCACGGCGCGGGCGATGGCGGCGCGCTGCTTTTCGCCGCCGGAGAGCACCGGCGGCAGCGCGCCCATGCGGTCGCCGAGGCCGACCCAGTGCAGGAGCTCAACCACCTCGTTGCGATAGCTCGCCTCCTCCTTGCCCATCACCCGGAACGGCAGCGCGACATTCTCGTAGGTCGACATGTGGTCGAGCAGGCGGAAATCCTGGAACACGATGCCGATCCGCCGCCGCAAGGTCGCAAGCGAATCCTTGCTCAGGGTGGCGACGTCGTAGTTGAACACCGAGATCAGGCCGCGGGTCGGCCGCAGCGACAGAAACAACAGCCGCAGCAGCGACGTCTTGCCGGCACCCGACGGCCCGGTCAGGAACTGGAACGAGTGCGGCTCGATCCGGAAGCTGAGGTCGCGCAGAACCTCGGGCCCAAGCCCATACCGCAATCCCACGTTCTCAAATCGGACCACGCTGTCTCCCATCTCGGTCCGTGCCCCAAGAATCGCCCAATGGATCGCCTAACGGATCGCCCAACCAATCGCCCAACGAATCGCCCGCCATCCAAGATAGCGGACTCGCACCAAGTCGGTATTAACCCGGCATTAACCCGGCAGCCACAAGCCGATTTTCGGGCAGGCCGCGGAGGCCATTTCCAGTTCATGCCTGCATTTCGATGGTTTCCGGTCCGTTAACGGACGGCTGTTAGCTTCGCGCCGAAAGCGGCCCGTGCGAATCGTCTGGGCCGGTCCAAGGCGTGCCAAAGACTTCTCCGATGCAGATTGTCTGTCCGGCCTGTTCGACCACCTACCAGCTCACCCCCGCGGCAATTGGGGTGAGCGGGCGCTCGGTGCGCTGCCTCCGCTGTCAACACATCTGGTTCGTGCCGGCCCCGGGCGTCATGCCGGCGGTCGCGGCGGCCGAGCCACTCGCACGGGAGATGCCTCCCGAACCGCAGGCTGCCCCGCCGCACGAGGTCGACGAGACACCGCCGCCGCTGGAGCCGGAACCCGAACCTCCGGCGGCGGCTGAGCTGCCCATCCACGACAATCTCAACGCACCGGCCGCGCCGGAGGCACACCAGGAGCCCGACGAGCGGCGCCCGGTGGCGCTGTCCGACATTCCGATCCCCGTCACCGACGCGCCGCCGCTCGCGCCCGAGCCGGGCGATGGCATGGCCGCCGAGGCCGGCACGATCGACGGCGACGCCAGCGACATCGAGCATGCCGCCGAACGCCGCCGGGCCCGCGCCGCGGCCCGCCGCAAAAGCAAAAGAATGCGGGTGCCGCTGCCGGTGCTCATCGTCCTGCTGCTGTTCGTCTGCGGGGCGCTGCTCGGGCTGCGCAAGAATATCGTCCGCCACGTGCCGCAGATGGCATCGTTCTATGCCGCCATCGGCATGCCGGTGAACCTGCGCGGCCTGGTGTTCCACGACGTCAAGATCAGCAATGAGACCCACGACGGCGTCCCGGTGCTGGTGGTCGAAGGCGTCATCGCCAGCACCGTGAGCGTGCCGGTCGATGTACCGAGAATCCGCTTCGCGCTGCGCAATGCCGCGGGCGCGGAGGTCTATTCCTGGGTCGCACAACCCTCGCAGCCGGTCCTGGAGGCCGGCGAGGCCATCCCGTTCCGCAGCCGGCTCGCCTCGCCGCCGGCCGACGGACAGAACCTGCAGGTTCGCTTCCTGACCCGGCACGACGCCGCGTCCGGCGCGCGTTGAGGCGGCGGTGGCGCGCATCCTGATCGCCGAAGACGAGGAGCCGCTGCGGGCGCTGGTGGCGCGCGCGCTCACTTCCGACGGCCACGAGGTGGTGACGGCGGCCGACGGCGCTGAGGCGCTCGACAAGCTGCAGGGCGCGGGCGGCGCCTTCGACCTGCTGCTCGCCGACATCAAGATGCCGGTGATGGACGGGCTCGCGCTCGCACTCGCCGCCGCCCGCGATTTTCCCAGGCTGCCGATTTTGCTGATGACCGGCTTCGCCGACCAGCGCGAGCGCGCCTCGGGCCTCGAGGCGCTGGTCAGCGACGTGATTTCCAAGCCGTTTTCCGTGGCCGAGATCAAGTTCGCGGTCGCCGCCGCGCTCGCCAAAGGCAAGCGATAGGTGGGCAAGCGATCGGCGGGCCGGCGATAAGCGCGGCGGAATCGCGCGTTTCGATATCCTCGGGAGCCATGCTAGAGCATTTTCCGGCGAAGTGTGCAGCGGTTCGCCGCTGAAAATGCGACCGAACAAAGAGGCTGGAGCCGTTCCCGATTCCGCAGGAACGGGAACGGCTCCAAGCCGGTCCTTCCGATGAAAGATTCTCGATGCACGAACTGATCCACGACCTCGCCCTGTCCATCGTCATGGCATGGCTGCTCGGCGTCGTGGCCTATCTCGCGCGGCAGCCGCTGATCCTCGCCTATCTTGTGGCGGGCTTCGCGCTCGGGCCGTTCGGGCTGAAGTGGGTTCATTCCGAGCAGTCGATCCACACCATCGGCGAGCTCGGGCTGATCTTCATGCTGTTCATGATCGGCCTGGAGATCGACCTGAAAAAGATCATCCGCGCCGGCAGCGTCATTCTCGTCACCTCCGCGGTGCAGATCATCGGCTGCTTCGCGCTGGCGCTCGGCCTGTTCCTGCTGATGGGCCTGACGCTCGGCGGCGGAAAGTTCGACGCGCTTTATCTCGCGGCGGCCGTGGCGCTGAGCAGCACCGTCATCATCGTCAAGGTGCTGTACGACAAGTTCGAGCTCGACACGCTTCCGGGCCGCGTGACGCTCGGCGTCCTGGTGCTGCAGGACCTGTTTGCGATCCTGTTCCTGGCCATCCAGCCGAGCCTCGACAACCTGCAGATCGACGTCGTGCTGTTGTCGCTCGTACGCGTCGGCGTGCTGCTGACGGCGGCGCTGCTGATCAGCCGCTTCACCCTCCCGCACCTGTTCCAGATCATCGCCCGGTTGCCGGAGCTGGTGCTGGTCGGTGCGCTGGCGTGGTGCTTCGCGGTCGCCGAATTCGCCGAGTTCCTCGGCCTGTCACGCGAAATGGGCGCGCTGGTTGCCGGCGTGTCGCTGTCGACGTTCCCCTATGCGCTCGATGTGACCGCCAAGGTGACGTCGCTCCGTGATTTCTTCATCACCCTGTTCTTCGTGGCGCTCGGCATGACGATCCCGTTGCCGACGGCTTCGGTGCTGGGACTCGCGCTCGTCATCGTCGCGTTCACGCTGGCAAGCCGGCTGCTGACGGTGTTTCCGCCGCTCTACGCCATGCGGCAGGGCATCCGCGCGAGCCTCCTGCCGGCGATCAACCTGGCGCAGATCAGCGAGTTCTCGCTGGTGCTCATTCAGGTGGGCGTGCAGGCCAATCAAGTCCAGGCCGCGACCGCGAGCGCGGCGTCCGCCGCCTTCGTCATGCTCGCCGTGATCAGCACGTTCCTCATGACCCGGAGCGATGCGATTTCGCGCGGCGCGATCCCGCTGTTCAAGCGCTTCGGCCTGAGCGACCTCGATCAGGCGCATGCCGAGGCCGAGCCGGAAACACAGGATGAGCGCAAGCGTCGGATCGTCATCCTCGGCTTCTACCGGGTCGCAAGCTCGTTCCTGGCGGAGCTGGAGCGGACCCACGCGGCGCTGGTGGAACAGGTGTTCGTCGTCGATTTCAACCCGATGGTCTACCATTCGCTCAAGGCGCGCGGTGTCCGGGTGCACTATGGCGACATCGCCCACGCCGACACGCTGGCCCATGCCGGCATCACCGACGCCGAGATCGTGATCTTGAGCGTGCCGGATACGCTGTTGAAAGGCACGAGCAACGAACGGCTGGTGCGCCTGATCCGGGCAGCGAACCCCAGCGCCAAGATCATCGCCACGGCCGACGTACTCGCCGAAACGCAGACGCTCTACGCAGCGGGTGCCGACTATGTGACCATCGCGCGGCTCGATCAGGCGAACGAGCTGGTCGAGGTGGTCACCGCCGCCGAGGCCGGCCTGATCGACGACATGCGCTCGCGGCTGGAAGCACGGCTGCGCGAGAGGCGCGAGATTCTTCCGTAATCGAAGAGAGCGCGCGCCAAATTCCGCGCGCCCGCTCAGTAATCCTTCAGCAGCCGCTCGATGTAGTCGAGCTCGAGCTGCGGGCGGAAGCTCTCGCCGAAACGCCGGCGCAGCTCTTCCAGAATGCGCCGCGCGCGCTGCACGTCGATCTCGCCCGGCACCTTGACCGTGGTGTCGTCGACGTCGTGGCCGCGCATCGGCCGGCCGAGCGGATCGGTGTCCTGGTTGGCGCGCGCCTGGCCGGTGCGGCCGGGATTGCCCGGTCCCGGGCCCTGGCCCATCTGCTGCTGCATCGACTGCGCCATGCCTTGCGCGCCCCGGCGCATCGCCTCGAGCGCGCGGCCCTGCGAATCCACCGCGCCATCGGCATCGCCGTCGCCGAGCTGGTCGCCGGCCTCGCCCATCGCGTCGCCGGCGCGGCCGAGCTGATCCATCTCGCCGCCCTGCTGTCCCTGACCCGGCTGCTGTCCCTGCTGGCCTTGCTGACCCTGGCTCGGCATCATGCCGCGCTTGCGCAGCTCCTCCAGCAGCTTGTTGAGCTGCTCGCGCAGCGCCTGCTGGTCCTGGCGAAGCTCGCCCATCTGGTTGCGGTCGCCCTGCTGGCGCTGCTGGCCGCGCTGGCGGCGCTGATCCTGGCCCTGGCGGAAGGTGCGGTCGCGCAACTGCTGCTGCTTCTGGATCATTTCGCCGAGCTCGTTCAGCGCCGACTGCATGTCGTCGTCGCCGTCGCCCTGCTCGCCGCCGGGCCGCGCCATCTGCAGGTTGTCGAGCATCTGGCGGAGCTGATCGAGCATCTGCTTCGCCGCGTCGCGCGCGCCGGAGCGCGCCAGGCGCTCCATCCGGTCGAGCATGTTGCGCAGGTCCTGCGAGCGCAGCTCGCGCATCTGGTTGCGGTCGAGCGGCCGCGCCATCTGCGGGTTCTTACGCAGCTCCTCGGCCAGCGCCTGCATGAACTTGTCGAGCGCCGCGCGAAGCTCGTCCATCAGCTTCTTGATCTCTTCGTCGGACGCGCCGCGTTCCAGCGCCTCGCGCAACGCATCCTGGGCGGCGCGAAGCTGCTTCTCGGTCTCGGAGACGTTGCCGTCCTCGAGCATCACCGCCATCGCCCAGAGCCGCGTGACCACGTCGCGCAGCGTGTCGTCGTTCTCGGCGCGCGAGAGCTGCCAGTAGATCGAGCGCAGCCCGAGATAGACGCTGGTTTCGGGGATGAAGCGCTCCGGCGCGATGGTCAGCGCATCGAGCGCCATCAGCACGCGGTCCTTGGCATGGGCGTCGAGCGCGAGGTTGCGGCGCTGCTCGATCAGCGCGCGCGGCAGCGCCTTGGCGAACGGCCGCTCCGGCAGCCGCATCTCCTGCGGAGCCGAACGGCCTTCGTTGTTGCCTTCGTCGCGGGCCGCGAGCGTCATGGTCACGTCGACGCCGGCCCAGGGATGCTCGGACAGGTCCTTGGTGGTGGACGCTGCACCGTTGCGGGTGCGCGCCTGCGGCAGCACCAGCGGGAAGTTCGGCGCTTCATAGAGCGGGCGCGGCTCCTTGCCGCCGGGCCGCGACGCGGCAGCCTTGCGCTCGAACGTCGCCTGCGCGTCGACCACGCCGTAGTCGTCCTCGAGCTTGTAGTTCAACAGCAGCGAGCCGCGGAGCTGCGGCTCCGGTTCCTTGGCGAGCGCAATGGTCGGCGGCCGGTCGGGCACCGCGGTGAACCGCCAGGTGACATCCTCGCCGACGCCCTTCACCGTCGCACTGCCGGCGTCGGTGATCGTGAAGTGCTTCTCCTCGGTGCCTTTCGGAGCCTGCGGCGCAGTGTTGGCACCGGTCTTGTTGGCCTCGGCAACGCCGCCCGCAACCGCGACGTCCAGGCCCGATTGCCCGGTCGCGCGCACCACCAGCGTCGAGCCGGCCGGCACCGACACCGCCGCGGTGCTGCGCGGCTGCGACGGCTCGCCCGGGCGCAGGCCCGGCAGGATCATCGGCGGCCGCCCGGTATAGGCCGGCGGCGTCACCCAGGCGTCGAGCCGGTAGTTCGCCGGCATGACGACGCCCTGCCAGTCGAACGCCGCCGCAACGCGTCGCGTACGCTCGCTGCCGGCGGCAACGAAGGTCACCGCAACCAGCACCAGCACCAGGGCACGCAGCGCAAACGGGTCGCGGAGCGGAAGCTTCGGCGAAGGATTGCCGGACTTCAGCGCGCTCGCCGCGCGCAAGGCGCGCTCGAGATGGGCGCGCCAGAGCGCAACCGCCAGCTGATCGCCAGCCTCGGGCGCCATCTTGTCGGCGATCGCCGTGGCCGGCCGGTGCGGCAGCTGGCTGAAGCGGTCGAGCCGGCGAAGCCCGTCGTTCCGGCTCGGCCAGCGGACCTTGAGCAACGGCAGGGTCGCGGCGACCGCCAGGATGAAAAACACGCCGACGCCGATGGCGCGGCCGATCGGCGGCAGCCAGAGCCACAGCCCGAGCCAGGACACGGCAAGGAACAGGCCCGCCGCCGTCGCCATCGAGGCCAGCGCCGGCCACAGCCGCTCCCACAGGATCGCCGCCCGCGCGCGGAACAGCCCCCGCGAGAGCATGGCCTCTCCGGTGCGGGCAAGACGCAGGCCTTCAGGGGGTTCGGCGGTCGTTTCGGTCAAGTCGGCTCCAGTACAGGCCCAAAACGGGCCCGACGGCAGGCCCAGCAGAATCTTGAAGTGACAATATCGTACCACGGAGCCTGTTCCGCGGCACGGCGCTCCAAGGCTATCCTAGCAATTCGCACGCCATCGTGATGGCGGAACCACTCAAAGCCACGCCGGAAGCCTATCAAGGCCGATCAATTCGTCGGCTTCAAGGCGCGGCCGCACCAGGGCCCATTCGCCATCCCGGACAAGGACTTCCGGAATGAGCGCCCGGGTGTTGTAGGTGCCGGACTGGACCGCCCCGTAGGCCCCGGCGGTCATGATCGCCAGGAGGTCGCCGGGCTTTGGCTCCACCAGCCCCCGATCGAGCGCCAGGAAGTCGCCCGATTCGCAGACCGGCCCGACCACGTCGGCCACAATCTTCGCCGTGCCGGGGGCGGTTTCCTTCACCGGCCGGATGTCGTGATGGGCCTCGTACAGCGTCGGCCGGACCAGGTCGTTCATGGCGGCGTCGACGATGACGAAGGTCTTGGCCTCGCCGCGCTTGAGGTAGAGCACGCGCGTCACCAGGATGCCGGCATTGCCGACGATCAGGCGGCCCGGCTCGAAGATCAGCTTGCAATCGAGCCCGCGGGTCGCCCGCTTGACCACCTGCGCATAGGCGGTGGGATCGGGCGGCGGCTCGTTGTCCTCGCGGTAGGGGATGCCGAGACCACCGCCGAGATCGACGTGCGCGATCGTGTGCCCGTCGCTTCGCAGCTCGCGCACGAAGTCCGACAGCAGCGCGAAGGCATCGTCGAACGGCGACAGCTCGGTGATCTGGCTGCCGATATGCATGTCGACGCCGGTGACGCGAAGGCCCGGCAGCTTCGCCGCATGGGCATAGACCTCGCGCGCGCGGCTGATCGGAATACCGAACTTGTTCTCCGCGCGCCCGGTCGAAATCTTGTGATGGGTCTTGGCATCGATATCGGGGTTGACGCGCACCGAGACGCTCGCGGTGCGGCCCTTGCCCGCGGCAATCGAGGAGAGCAGCTCAAGCTCGGGCTCGGACTCGACGTTGACGCAGAGGATGTTCTCGTCGAGCGCCATCGCCAGCTCAGCCGCGGTCTTGCCGATGCCGGAGAACATGATCTTGTCCGGCGGCACGCCGGCCTTGAGCGCCCGCTTGAGCTCGCCGCCCGACACCACATCAGCGCCGGCGCCGAGCTTGGCGAGCGTGGCGATCACCGCCTGGTTGGAGTTGGCCTTGACGGCGTAGCAGACCAGCGACGGCACGTCGGCGAACGCGCCGGCAAACACACGGTAGTGCCGCTCCAGCGTCGCGGTCGAATAGCAGTAGAACGGGGTGCCTACGGCCTGGGCCAGATCTACGAGATTGACCGCCTCGGCATGCAGCACGCCGTTGCGATAGTCGAAGTGGTGCATCGGGTGCTCAGTCGAGAAGCCAGTCGGCCGGCGTTCGCCGTCGCGGCCCTTCCGGGGCGATCGGATTGCCTTCCTCGTCATAGGCCGGCCCGGTACGCGGCGCCAGCGTGTCGCCACGGCTGGTCACCGGCGTCTTGGTGGTCGCCCGCTCCAGCGCGTAGCCCCCGGGCGGCGGATCGAGCGCGCCTTTGCGGCCGCAGCCTGCGAGGGTCAGGGCGAAAGCGCCGACAAGGGCAAGCGAGATCAACGAGAGCTTCGGCCGCGGCACTTTCGACTCCGGATTTCGCGCACCATAGCAGAACGCGCCCCTTTTACGAAATTCGCGGCTCATTGCGTTAACCATCCCGGCCCATGCACCAGTTTGCGGGCAATCGTGAGCGAATCGTGACGAAGCGCGTCGTGGTCAACCGCGCTCGCGCTCCAGTGCCTTCAGCCATTTCTTCGCCTGGGCCCGGACGTTTTTCGGCGCGGTACCACCGTAGCTGGTGCGGCTCGTCACCGACCGTTCGACCGAAAGCACGTCGAACACGGCCTGCGTGATCTTCGGCTCGATCTTTTTCATTTCGGCGAGCGGCAGCCGGTGCAGCGGCAGATCCTGTTCCGCGGCCTTCGCCACAATCCGCCCGGTGACGTGGTGGGCGTCGCGGAACGGCATCTTCAGCGTCCGCACCAGCCAGTCGGCGAGATCGGTCGCGGTGGCATAGCCCGCGCCGGCCGCCTCCTTCATGCGTTCGGTGTCCGGTTGCATGTCGCGCACCATGCCGGTCATGGCGTCGATGGACAGCGCCAGCGCGTCGAACGCCTCGATGGTGCCTTCCTTGTCCTCCTGCATGTCCTTCTGGTAGGCGAGCGGCAGGCCTTTCATCACCATCAGCATCTGGTTGAGCGTGCCGACCACGCGGCCGCTCTTGGCGCGCACCAGCTCGGCGGCGTCCGGATTGCGCTTCTGCGGCATGATCGAGGAGCCGGTGGTGAACTTGTCGGAAAGCTTGACGAGCCCGACCAGCGGCGAGGTCCAGATCACGATCTCTTCGGCAAAGCGCGACAGGTGCACCGAGGCGATCGCCGCGGCCGACAGCGTCTCCATCACGAAATCGCGGTCGGACACCGCGTCGAGCGAGTTCGCCATCGGCGCATCGAACTCCAGCGCCTCGGCCGTCATGTCGCGGTCGAGCGGAAAGGACGTGCCGGCGAGCGCGGCCGCACCCAACGGCGACTCGTTCAGGCGCGCGCGCGCGCCGGCGAACCGGCTGCGGTCGCGCGAGGCCATCTCGACATACGCCAGCAGATGGTGGCCGAAGGTGACCGGCTGCGCGGTCTGCAAATGGGTGAAGCCCGGCATCACGGTCGCGGCTTGCTCCAGCGCCTTCTCGGCCAGCGCCTTTTGATAATCGGCGAGCAATCCGTCGATGTCGTCGATCCGCGCCCGCACCCAGAGCCGGAAATCGGTCGCGACCTGATCGTTGCGCGAGCGCGCGGTGTGCAGCCGGCCTGCGGCCGGGCCGATCAGCTCGGCCAGCCGCGCCTCGACATTCATATGGATGTCCTCGAGCTGCCGCTTGAATTGGAACTTGCCCGAGCCGATCTCTGACAAGATCGTGTCTAGACCGTGAGCGATCCTCCGGGCATCGTCCGCGCCGATGATGCCCTGTTTGGCCAGCATCTCGGCGTGAGCCTTGCTCGCGGCGATATCCTGCCGGTACAGGTGCCAGTCGAAGTCGATCGAGGTGTTGATCTTCTCCATGATGGCGGCAGGCCCGGACGCGAAACGTCCGCCCCACATCTTGTTGCTCACAGATTTCTTCTTCTTAGCCACCGGAATTCATCCATCATGACCGATCCGCAAGACGCCGCCCGAAGTCACGCCAAGAAGCGGCTCGCCTTGGTCCTCCTCGGCGGCGTGGTCGGCGTCACTGTCGGGCTTGCGGGGATATACGGGATTGGCCGCCTGATGGGCAATGCGGGGACCGACCCGGCCTGCCAAGCGGCCGTCGAAACGGCCGGCCGGATCGCCCCCCTGGCCCACGGCGAGGTGGCGGCCGTCGGCGTGGTCAAAGCCTCGAAAATCCTGCCAACGCTGGCCTTCAAGGACGCCTCGGGCGCGGACAAGACCCTCGCCGACTGGCGCGGCCGCACCGTGCTGCTGAACCTTTGGGCCACCTGGTGCGAGCCCTGCCGCAAGGAGATGCCTGCGCTTGATGCCCTTCAGGCCAAGCTCGGCGGACCGGATTTCGAGGTGGTTGCGATCAACATCGACACCCGCAATACCGACAAGCCCAAGGCCTGGCTGAAGGACGTCGGCATCCGCAAGCTCGACTACTATGCCGACAACAGCGCCAAGGTGTTTCAGGACCTCAAATCGATCGGCAAGGCGTTCGGCATGCCGACCACGCTGCTGATCGATCCGAGCGGCTGCGAGCTTGCGGCGCTGGCGGGACCGGCGGAGTGGGCAAGCGACGACGCGATCAAGCTCGTGACGGCCGCGCTGAAAAAATAGCTCCACCAGCTAGACGGAAATATTCAGGTTCTGGCCGATGCCGCTCGCGACATTGGCGAGGCTCTGCATGTTCTGCTGCGCGGCGTCGAGCAGCTTGACCGCATTCTGCGCGGACTCGGCGTTCATCTTCAGCATCTTGGCCGCAACCGCGGTCTGCACCTGGCTGGCCTGCGCGGCGATGAAGGCGGCGGCGATCGAGGCAACGTCCATGCACAATACTCGTCAGGGGCCTGCCGCGGCTTTTTGCGGCGAAGCGGAGCGTCAGACTGTGATCTTGAGACCGGTCACCGTGTCGATCCTGGTGCCGTCGGCAAGCGTCATGATGTTCTTCTTGGTGTCGATGTAGGCGCCGTTGGCGAGGTTGACGATCGAGCTCGGATCCACCACCTCCTGTCCGGTCGTGATGTCGATCTGCGTGCCGTTCAGCAGCGTCATGATGTTGGTGGTGGTGTCGATGTTGGTGCCGTCCTCGAAGTAGATGATCGGATCGAGCTCGGTCGGCGGGTTGTAGTTGGTCGGCTGCTGATCGAACTTCTGCTGCAGCGCCATCTTCTCCTGCATGCGCTTGGCCTGCGCGGCATCGGCCATCTGCAAGGCCAGCGTTGCCGCCGACGACTGCGTGCTCGCAGAGATCTGCGCAAAGTTCGCCATGGTCTTCTGGCTCTTGGTGAGGAAGTTGTCGATGCTGCCGGGGTACTTGGAATCCTGCAGCGCGCCCATGATGCCGCCCGGGTTCGCCGCGGCGTCAGCGGCCTCCTGCGCTTCCTTGAGCCAGTTCGTCCCGGTCGCGGACGCTATGTTGATCGACGCAATCGCCATCGGCCAGTCCGGATTCCTCTGTGTGCCCTCTTACGGGAAAGGCGTTAAGACTTTCTGACCGGTTAAGCCCGGGTTAACGATACCGGCTATCGGGTGGTCTGCCGGGCCCGCATCGGGCAGGTTCGGCCGCATTTTGGAACGCCGATGTGACCAGTCCACCCGCCCCGCAAGCCGGACCTGTCCTGGCCAAGCCTGCCCTGGCCAAGCCTGCACCGGCCAAGCCTGCCCCGACCAAGCCTGCCCTGTCCATGTCGGCCACCGACTGGGCGCTCCTGCTGCTTCTATCCGTGCTGTGGGGCGGATCGTTCTATTTCGCCAAGATCGCGGTGCCGGAGATCCCGCCGCTCACGCTTGCGCTCGGCCGCGTCGGCATCGCCGCGGCCGCGCTTGCGATCCTCGCCCGGCTCCTGGCCGGGCCGTTTCCGCGCGACCCGGCGGTCTGGCTGCTGCTGACGGTGATGGCCGCGCTCAACAACGCCATCCCGTTCACGCTGATCTTCTGGGGCCAGCTCTACATCTCGATCGGGCTTGCCTCGATCCTCAACGCCACCACGCCGCTGTTCGGCGTGCTGGTGGCCCACGCGCTCACCCGCGATGACAGGCTGACCGCCGGCCGTGTCGTCGGCCTCATCGCCGGCTTTATCGGCGTCGTGGTGCTGATCGGCCCGGGACTGCTCAGCGAGCTCGGCTCCGACGTGCTGGCGGAGCTCGCCTGCCTTGCCGCGGCGTGCTTCTACGCATTCGGCGCGGTGCTGAGCCGGCGGCTGCGCGGCGTGCCGCCGATCATGGTCGCAAGCGGACAGCTCACCATGTCCACGGTGCTGCTGCTGCCGTTCGTCCTGCTGTTCGACAAGCCGTCGGCATTCTTGACCGCGTCGAACGCGGCGCTGGGCGCGCTCATCGGCATCGCCCTGCTGTCGTCGGCGCTGGCGTATCTGATCTACTTCCGGCTGATCGCGCGGGCCGGTGCGACCAACGCGCTGCTGGTGACGTTCCTGATCCCGGTCAGCGCCATTCTGATGGGCATAGTGCTGCTCGACGAAAGCCTGAGCGCGCGGCAACTCGCCGGCATGATCGCGATCTTCATCGGCGTCGCCGCGATCGATGGACGCGTCGGGCGCTTCATCGCGCGGAAGGCGCGGCGCACGAATTCGTGATCGCAGACCAGCGTTGACAGCAAAAGCCCTTGCGCCTAAACTTAACCAAATGGTTAAGTTTCAGGACGCCACGCTGGACCGCACGTTTGCGGCGCTGTCGGACCCGACCCGGCGCGCGCTGCTGATGCGGCTCGCCGACGACGAGGCGGTGTCGGTGAGCGATCTGGCGCAGCCGTTTTCGATCTCGCTGCCTGCGGTCATGAAGCATCTCGACGTGCTGAGCGACGCAGGACTGGTGACGCGCACCAAAGCCGGGCGGATTGTGAGCTGCAAGCTCGAAGCCGCCCCGATGGAAGAAGCGATGCACTGGCTCTATCGCTACCAGCGCTTCTGGACTTCGCAGCTCGATCGCCTTGCCGCATTCGTGGAGGACAAATCATGGCCGCCAACCCCGCCGTCAGCGCCCCCGTCAAGCCCAGCCTCACGCTCAAACGTCGTCTCAATGCCTCGCCGGACAAGGTCTTCGCCGCGTGGACGAAGCCCGAAACGCTAGCGCGCTGGTTCGGGCCGGACGAATGCACGAGCATCGAGGCGCGGATCGATCTCAAGGTCGGCGGCCGCTACCACATCACCATGATCGTGCCCGGCGACCAGCACGACGTGATGGGCGTCTATCGCGAGATCGTGCCGAACCAGAAGCTGGTCTTCACCTGGCACTGGAAGACCACGCCGGAGCGTGAATCGCTCGTCACTGTCACATTGAAGCCGGACGGCGACGGCACAATGCTGACGCTGCTGCACGAGATGTTCTTCGACGAGGCGGCTCGCGATCGTCACAACATGGGCTGGCTCGGCACGCTCGACAAGCTCGAGAAGCTGTTCGCGTAAGCCCGGGGGTCCTTGTCATGCAAGCGCACAAGATCGTGACCCGCAACGAATGGCTGCAGGCGCGCAAGGCGCTGCTCGCCAGGGAAAAGGAAATGACCCGGCAGCGCGACCGGCTGAACGAGGAGCGTCATGCGCTGCCTTGGGTCGAGGTCGACAAGACCTACGCGTTCGAAACGACCGCCGGACGCAGGACGCTGGCCGAGCTGTTCGGCGACAGGAGCCAGCTGATCGTCTACCACTTCATGTGGCGGCACGACCTCGACGACGGCTGCATCGGCTGCTCGTTCCTCGCCGATCACATCGACGGCGCCAACCTGCACCTGCCGCACAACGACGTGTCGCTGGTCGTTGTGTCCCGCGCGCCGCTCGCGGTGCTCCAGGCCTATCGCAAGCGGATGGGCTGGCGCTTCGAATGGGTCTCGTCGGCCGGAAGCGATTTCAATTTCGACTATCACGTGTCCTTCACCAAGGACGCGCTCGCGACGGGAAAGGTCACCTACAACTACGCGACGATCGATGCCTCGATCGACGAATTGTCCGGCATCAGCACATTCTTCAAGGACGACAACGGCGACATCTTCCACACCTATTCGAGCTACGGCCGCGGCAACGAGGAGGTGCTCGGCGCCTACATGTGGCTCGATCTTGCACCCAAGGGCCGCAACGAGAACCAGGGCATGATGGACTGGGTGCGCCACCATGACCGCTACGACGCCGCGGGCACCCCGGACAAGGCCGGCGGCTGGCGGCCCGCAGCAAAGGCCGACGGCAGCAAGCCGGACTGCTGCCCGTAACCAAACGCACCAAACAACGTCCCGTACAAAGGATTGGAAATGCCCAGCAAGATCTTCGTCAACCTGCCGGTCAAGGACCTCGACAGGTCCAAGGCCTTCTTCGGCAAGCTCGGCTACACCTTCAATGCGCAGTTCACCGACGCGACGGCAGCCTGCATGGTGATCAACGACGACATCTACGCCATGCTGCTGACCGAAGCGAAGTTCAAGGAATTCACCAGGAAGCCGATCGCCGATGCGCACAAGACGACCGAGGTCCTGATCGCGCTGTCGATGGACAGCAAGGACGAGGTCAACCGGGTGGTGGATGCCGGCATCAAGGCCGGCGGCAGCGAAGCGCGCGATCCGCAGGACTACGGCTTCATGTTCCTGCGCAGCTTCAGCGACCTCGACGGTCACACCTGGGAAATCTTCTGGATGGACTCCAAGCACGTCCAGTAACGGCGCTTCGCCGCAGGGCAAGATTCAAGACAGCACGTTAAGACAGCACGCTCGACCCAACACAAAGAGGAAAAGCTTATGAGCTACGTCGATGGATTTATCGTTCCGGTGCCGAAGAAGAACATGAAGGCCTATCTCAGCCTCGCCCGGAAGGCCGGCAAAGTGTGGAAGGATCATGGCGCGCTCGAATACGTCGAGTGCGTCGCCGACGACGTGAAGCTCGGCAAGTGGACCTCGTTTCCGCGCTCGGTGAAGCTCAAGCGCGGCGAGACCGTCGTGTTCTCCTACATCGTCTACAAGTCGCGCGCGCAGCGCGACAAGGTGATGGCAAAGGTCATGAAGGACAAGCGCCTCGCCAGCATGATGCAGGACCCTTCGGCGATGCCGTTCGACGGCAAGCGCATGATCTGGGGCGGCTTCAAGGCCGCCATCGCGATCTGAGGAGCCGACGATGGCCGCGCACGGACACTTCCACTGGAATGAGCTCCTGGCGCGCAACATCGAAGGCGCCAAGGACTTCTACGCCAAGACCATCGGCTGGTCGTACCAGCCGATGGCAATCGCCGACGGCGCGACCTACTGGGTCGCGATCATGGACGGCAAGCCGGTGGCCGGACTGTTTCCGATCGACCGGCCGGAATTTTCGGGCGTGCCGGAGTGCTGGATGTCCTACCTCGCGGTCGACAACGTCGATGAGCGCGTGAAGCAGGCCATCGCCGCCGGCGCCAAGCTGATGAAACCGATCTTCGACGTTCCCGACGTGGGCCGCATCGCCATCCTGGCCGAGCCCGGCGGCGCGGTCGTCGGCTGGATCACACCGGTCGGCTGAGAGCCGCACCGCGACCTCGCAAGCGGGAGTACAGCGATGATCAGAGTCAGTGCTTTCCGATGGGTGCCGCCGTTCGCGCGCGGCCTGGTGCGCGACCTCCGGGTACGATGGGCGCTGGAAGAGGCCGGGCTGCCGTACGAGACGCGGCTGGTCGGCCCCGACGACCTCAAGACCAAGGACTATCGCGCCATGCAGCCGTTCGGGCAGGTGCCGGCCTATGAAGAGGACGGGCTGGTGCTGTTCGAATCGGGAGCGATCCTGCTGCACATCGCCCGCAGGTCCGACGTCCTGATGCCGGCCGATCCCGCCGAGCAGGCGCGCACCAACGCCTGGATGTTTGCGGCGCTCAATTCGATCGAGCCAAGGGTCCAGCATCTGGCGGGGCTCGACCTGTTCCACGTCGAGGAAGACTGGGCCAAGGCACGCAAGCCTGGGGCGCTGAACGACGCCCAGATGCGGCTCGCCGCGTTGTCCGACTGGCTCGATGGCCGCGACTATCTGGAGAGTCGGTTTACCGTCGCCGATCTCCTGATGACCACGGTGCTGCGCATTCTCCGGCACACCGATGTCGTGGCGCAAATGCCCACGCTCGAGGCCTATCGCCTGCGCTGCGAGGCGCGCCCGGCATTCGCGAGAGCGCTGGCGGCCCAAATCGGCGACTTCAGCGACGAGATGCCGGCTGTCGCCTGAGGCGCAGGCTTCGCGCGGACGGCCGTCACGCGCCGCGCAACGATCTCGCATGGGAATGGAACGTCCACCAGCAGAGGAGTGCGCCATGAAGCTCTATGGATTTTCGCCTTCGCCGAACACCTGGAAGGTCCGCGCGCTCGCGGCCCATCTCGGCATCGCCCTCGACTATGAATTCGTCGATCTGACCAAGGGCGCCTCGCATACGCCCGCCTACCTCGCGATCAATCCCACCGGCCGCACGCCGGCGCTGGTCGATGGCGACTTCAAGCTCTGGGAGTCGGAGGCGATCATGCAGTATCTCGCGGGCCAGCGGCCGAATTCGCTGTGGCCCAACGATGCCCGCGCCCGCGCCGACATCATGCGCTGGCAGAGCTGGCAGCTCGCCCATTGGGGCAAGGAGAGCTGCGAGCCGCTGGTGTTCAACCGGCTGGTGAAGAAGTTTCTCAATCTCGGTCCGCCCGACGAGGCCGCGATCGCCCAGGCCCTGCAGTGCTTCGACCGCGACGCGGCGATGCTGGAGGCGCTTCTCGGCAAACAGGCCTATCTCACGGGCAAGGACGTGACACTCGCCGACTTTTCGGTGGCGGCAGTGCTGTTTCATGCGGAGGCCGCGGGCCTCCCGGTGGCGCGCTACGCCAAGGTGCGCGAGTGGTTCGGCCGCGTCTCGGCGTTGCCGTGCTGGCGCGAGACCGCACCGCAGCCGGCCGCCGCGGACGCAGCCTGAACCGCCTGCTGCCGACGCCGCCCCGTGCTGTCCGGGGCGGCGTCTTTTGTTCCTGCGCTGTCGTGGTTAAGTTCGGCCCATGGCCGAACCTGCAGGTAATCCACCCGCGTCCTACCCGAAAACCGCGTCATGCCTCTGCGGCGGCCTGACCGCCACGGTCTCAGCGCCGCCGACAATGACCCATGCCTGCGCCTGCCTCGACTGCCAGCGCGGCACCGGCAGCGCATTCTCCTATTCGGCGTTCTTCGCGGAAGGCGCGGTGCGCGTCGACGGCGCGTCGCACAGCTATCGCCGCACCGGCGATGCCGGCCGCTGGCAGGAGTCGATCTTTTGTCCCACCTGCGGCGTCTGCGTCCTGTCGCGGCTCGAGGCGCTGCCGGGCATCATCGGCATTTCCGTCGGATGCTTCGCCGATCCGGGCTTCGAAAAGCCGGAGAAGCTCTGGTGGGCGTCGCGACGCCACCATTGGCTCGAGCCGCCGCACGGCCTCGAAACGGCCGAAACCCAGTAGCGGCTGGACCGGCTAGCGCGTCGGAACCGGCTTGGCGCCGCGGTAGTCGTAGAAGCCGCGGCCGACCTTCTTGCCGAGCCAGCCGGCCTCGACGTACTTCACCAGCAGCGGACACGGCCGGTACTTGGTGTCGGCCAGCCCCTCGTGCAGCACCTGCATCACCGAGAGGCAGGTGTCGAGGCCGATGAAATCCGCGAGCTCCAGCGGCCCCATGGGGTGATGCGCGCCGAGCTTCATCGCCGTGTCGATCGCCTCGACGTTGCCGACGCCCTCGTACAGCGTGTAGATCGCCTCGTTGATCATCGGCAGCAGGATGCGGTTGACGATGAAGGCCGGGAAATCCTCGGCCACCGCGACGGTCTTGCCGAGCTTGCCGACAAACTCCTTCGCCGATTCGAACGTGGCGTCGGCGGTGGCGATGCCGCGAATGAGCTCCACCAGCTCCATCAGCGGCACCGGATTCATGAAATGGATGCCGATGAACTTTTCCGGGCGATCGGTCGACGCGGCAAGCCGCGTGATCGAGATCGACGAGGTGTTGGTGGCGACGATGGTATCCGCCTTCAGCACCGGGCAAAGCTCCGAGAAGATCTTGCGCTTGACGTCTTCCTTCTCGGTCGCGGCCTCGATCACCATATCGCAGTCGGCGAGGCCATCGAGCGTTTCAGCCGTCGAGATGCGCTTGAGCGCCGACGCCTTGTCCTCCTCGGTGATGCGCTTGCGGGCGACCTGGCGCGCCATGTTGCCGTTGATGGTCGCGAGCGCCTCCTTGAGGCGCGCCGCTGCGACGTCGTGAATGACGACGGAAATGCCGGCGAGCGCGCAGACATGGGCGATGCCGTTGCCCATCTGGCCTGCGCCGATCACACCGAGCTTCCGAATGGTCTGCGCCATGTTTTTGGTTCCGGAACCTTGAGCTTAGCCGATATTCAGCGCTTGATCTTGGCCAATTCGGCCTCGAGCTCGGGCATGGCCTGATAGAGATCGGCCACCAGCCCGTAGTCCGCCACCTGGAAGATCGGCGCCTCTTCGTCCTTGTTGATGGCGACGATCACCTTGGAGTCCTTCATGCCGGCGAGATGCTGGATCGCGCCGGAGATGCCGACCGCGATGTAGAGCTCGGGAGCGACGACCTTGCCGGTTTGACCGACCTGCCAGTCGTTCGGCGCGTAGCCCGCGTCGACCGCGGCACGCGAAGCGCCCACCGCGGCGCCGAGCTTGTCGGCCACCGGCTCTATATATTTGGTGAAGTTTTCGCGGCTCTGCATCGCCCGCCCGCCGGAGATGATGATCTTGGCCGAAGTGAGCTCCGGGCGGTCGCTCTTCGACAGCTCTTCGCCCACGAAAGCGGAGATGCCGGGATCGGCGGCCGCGGCCACGGCCTCGACCGGGGCCGAACCGCCCTCGCCGGTGGCCGGGAATGTCGAGGTGCGGATGGTCAGGACTTTCTTGGCGTCCTTCGACTTCACGGTCTGGATGGCGTTGCCGGCATAGACCGGGCGCTCGAAGGTGTCGGGCGCGACGATCTTGCTGACGTCGGAGACCTGCATCACGTCGAGGAGCGCCGCGACGCGCGGCATCACGTTCTTGCCGTTGTTGGTCGCGGGCGCAGCGAACGCGTCGTACGAACCGGCGAGCGAAACGATCAGCGCCGCGAGCGGCTCGGCCAGCGCATGCTCGTAGGCCGGCGCGTCGGCGAGCAGCACCTTCTTCACGCCGTCGAGCTTGGCCGCGGCATCGGCCGCGGCCTTTGCATCCTTGCCGGCGACGAGAATGTGCACGTCGCCGCCGAGAGCTTTCGCGGCGGTCAGCGCCTTGCTGGTGGAATCCTTGAGCGACTTGTTGTCGTGCTCGGCGAGCAGCAGCGTGGTCATCCGAGCACCCCCGCATCCTTGAGTTTGCCGACAAGCTCGGCGGGCGAGCTCACCTTGACGCCGGACTTGCGGCTTGCGGGCTCCACGGTCTTCACCACTTCAAGCCGCGGCTTGGCGTCGACGCCGTAGGCGTCCGGCGTCTTCTCGTCGATCGGCTTCTTCTTCGCTTTCATGATGTTGGGCAGCGACGCGTAGCGCGGCTCGTTGAGCCGAAGGTCGGTCGTGACGATCGCCGGGCCCTTGAGCTTCACCGTCTGCAAGCCGCCGTCGACCTCGCGCGTCACCTGGATGCTGTCGCCGTCGATGGCGA
>JAIESI010000174.1 GCA_019746135.1 Xanthobacteraceae bacterium | reverse complement strand
GAGGAACCGGATGCGGGAATCCTGCACGTCCGGGTCTGTGGGGGGCGAGGGAGGCAACTTCCTCGCCTACCCGGCGCGATGAACAGGCTCGCGATCAGGCCCCACACGAGGTCGGGCTTCTCGGCGAACAGCAGCGGCCCCGGATTGAGCCCGTACTGCTGGAAGCCCGCGAGCAGCATCGCGGCGGTGGCCGAGGTCGGCAGTCCGAGCGTGAGCAGCGGCACCAGCGTGCCCGCGGCGGAGGCGTTGTTGGCGGCTTCCGGCCCCGCGACACCTTCGATCGCGCCCTTGCCGAACTCCTCCGGATGTTTGGTGAGCTTTCGCTCGGTCGAATACGACAGGAAGGTCGGGATCTCGGCACCGCCCGCGGGCAGCGCACCGATCGGGAAGCCGAACATCGTGCCGCGCAGCCATGGTTTCCACGAGCGCGCCCAGTCGCTCGCCGTCATCCACAGCGAGCCGCGCACCGGCTCGATCTTCTCCTCGCCGTGATGCCGGCGCGAGGCGACGTAAAGCGCTTCGCCGACCGCGAACAGGCCGACCGCGAGCGTCGTCACCTCGACGCCGTCGAGCAGCTCCGGCACGCCGAACGAGAGCCGCGGCTGGCCGGTGAGCTTGTCGATGCCGACGAGACCGAGCGTCAGTCCGATGAACAGGCTGGTCAGTCCTCGCACCGGCGAGTCGCCGAACGTCGCCGACACCGTGACGAAGGCGACGCACATCAGCGCGAAATAGTCCTCCGGCCCGAAGTTCACCGCGACGTTCACCAGCCACGGCGCAAGGAACACGATGCCGAGCGTGGCGATGGTGCCGGCGACAAACGAGCCGATGGCGGCGGTTGCGAGCGCAGGTCCGCCGCGGCCGGCCTTGGCCATCTTGTTGCCCTCGAGCGCCGTGACCATCGAGGCGCTTTCGCCGGGCGTGTTGATCAGGATCGAGGTGGTCGAGCCGCCATACATGCCGCCGTAGTAGATGCCGGCGAACATGATCAGCGAACCCGCCGGATCGAGCTTGAAGGTGATCGGCAGCAGCAGCGCCACGGTCAGCGCCGGGCCGATGCCGGGCAGCACGCCGACCGCGGTGCCGAGCAGCACGCCGATCAGCGCGTAAAGCAGGTTGATCGGCTGGCAGGCGATGGTGAGGCCATGGATGAGGGAGGAAAGCGCTTCCATGGCGGCCTCAGAACAGGCGCTCGATCGGCCCGGCGGGCAGCGACAATGTGAGCAGCTTGTCGAACAGCAGATACACGGCGAGGCCCAGCACCGCGCCGATGGCGAGATCGGTGATCACGGCCTTGCGCCCGAACGCCGCGGCGGTGGCGGCGAACAGCACTGCGGTCGCCGGGATAAAGCCGCCGCCGAAGGCAATGATGGCGATCAGGGCGGCGAAGCCTCCCAGAATGAGGACAATCGCCTTCGGGTCATAGCTCTCGCGCTCGGGGAAGTCGCCGCGCCAGGCGAGCACGAGATTGGCGGCGGCGATGATGGCCATTCCGGCCGCGACCACGTAGGCCATCATCTTCGGGCCGAGGCCGTAGGTCGGCGCGAGCTGCAGGACCGAAGCGTCCCAGGCGGTGACCGCGGCGACCACCAGCAGGAACACCGCAATGGCGATGGCCGCGCGGTCGGGTTTTCTTGCTTCGTCCATAGCGGCCTCCCCAACCTCACAACGCGCGGCGGCTTTCGGAGAGTGCCGCTGTCATTCCGGGGCGCTCGCCACAAGCGCGTTTACGCGCGTCTTCGACGCGCTATGGCGAGCGAACCCGGAATCCATACTCCGCAGTGGTGGTTATGGATTCCGGGTTCGGCCCTTCGGGCCGCCCCGGAATGACGGCGGTTGTCCCTCGCGGCCGCTCTTTGATCTACTTCACCAACCCAACCGTCTTCATCACGCCTTCGACGCGCTTCTGCTCGTCGGCGATGAACTTGGCGAAGGCATCGCCCGAGAGATAAGCGTCGTCCCAGCCCTTCTGCTTCAGCACTTCCTTCCAGGCGTTGGACTTCACCATCTTGTCGACCAGCTCGGCGAGAGCCTTCTTCTGCGCGTCGTTGATCCCGGGCGCGCCGAACACCGAGCGCCAGTTGGTCAGCACCAGATCGATGCCCTGTTCCTTGAAGGTCGGATAATCGAGGCCGGGCAGGCGGTTCGGCGAGGTGACGCCGATGGCGCGGAGCTTCCCGGCCTTGATCTGGCCGTCGTATTCGGCGACGCCGGAGATGCCGGCGGTGACCTTGCCGCCGAGGATCGCCGCGAGCGACTCGCCGCCGCCCGAGAACGGCACGTAGTTGACCTTCGACGCGTCGCCGCCGGCAGCGCCCACGAACAGCGCCGCCATGATGTGGTCGACGCCGCCAGCCGAGCCGCCGGCGAACGTCACCTTGGCGACGTCCTTCTTCACCGCCTCGGCGAGGTCCTTGGCGTTCTTGATCGGCGAGTTGGCCGGCACCACCATCACCTGCGTCTCCTCGGTGATGCGGGCGATCGGCGTGATCTGCGACAGCGACACCGGCGACTTGTTCATCAGGATCGCACCGACCATGACGAAGCCGTTGACCATGAGCTGGTTGCCGTCGCCCTTGGCGCTGTTGACGAACTGGGCGAGCCCGACCGTGCCGCCCGCGCCGGCGATGTTCTGCACCTGCGCGCTTTTCACGAGCTTCTCGGCGGTCAGCGCCTGCTGGATCGACCGCGCGGTCTGATCCCAGCCGCCGCCGGGCGCGGCCGGCGCGATGATCTTCAGCTCCATCTGGGCGGAAGCCTGCGTCGCGAACAAGGCTGCGCCCGCAATCAGCGCAGCCTGGCACAAACGACGGACCGGCGATGACATGCGAAATCTCCCTGGATCGCTCCCTAAGGCTATTAAGGGCTGGTTTTGGGTGAACGTCCAGTGCCGTCCGGCTGCGACCTTGGGCTGGCTTTTTGCTTGGGCGCATTTTCTGCGGCGAACCGCTTCACACCCCGGATCAGACCCGGGGCGGGCTTTCGCCGGACAATGCTCTACCCCGCAAAGCCGCCGTTATCGAGAAAGGCCTGTTCTTCCGGGGTCGTGGTGCGGCCGAGCGCTGAGTTGCGATGCGGGAAGCGGCCGAAGCGGCGGATGATGTCGGCATGCAGCTCGGCCCATTTCAGGAGCTCGGCATCGCCGGTGGTGCGGAACAGGGCGCAGCAGCGCTCCTGGTCGGCCAGGCGCTCGGAGTGCTCGAACGGCAGATAGAAGAATGCCCGCTCCTGCACCGGCAACTGCAGATCGAAGCCGCGCTCGATCGCCCGCGCGGCGACCGCAAGCGCCAGCGGGTCGGCTTCGAAGGCGCGGGCGCTGCCGCGGAACATGTTGCGCGGGAATTGGTCGAGCACGATCACGAGCGTCAAGGCGCCTTCGCGCGTCTCGCCCCAGGCGGCAAGCTCGCCGCGCACCGCCGCCTCGTAGCTTTTGAGAAAGCGCGCACGGATCTCGTCGTCGAACGCGGTGTCTTTCTTGAACCATTTGTCGGGACCGGCGCTGCGCCAGAACGCCAGCACCGCGTCGGCGGTGTCGGTCACAGCCGGATGTCCCCGTTCTCGATGCGCTGATAGAGCCCAACGTCGAGGCGGACGAAGCTTTTGGTCTGCGGATCGCTGAAAAAGATCGGATCGGTGGTGGCCTTGGGATTGAAGCCTTGGCGCACCAGATCGCCCTTCTTCTGCTTGAACGTCGATGTCATCTCGAGCTTGGGCTGGATGCGGACGAACAGCGGCCGCGCATATTCCGGCAGGTTCGATCGCAGATGCGCGTGCAGGCCCGGCAGGTCGCATTCGCCGTTGCAGACGATGGCCGCCATTCCGGCGCGGCCGTCGCGGCCGACCACGGTGACGCCATAGACGTTGGCGTCCTCGACGCCGGGGAAGGTGTTGATCGTTTCCGCGACCTCCGAGGTCGAGACGTTCTCGCCCTTCCAGCGGAAGGTGTCGCCGACACGGTCGACGAAATAGAAATAGCCGCGCGTATCCTTGCGCATCAGGTCGCCGGTGCGGAACCAGGCGTCGCCCTTCGCGAACACGTCGCGCAGGATCTTGCTCTCATTCTGCCCTGCCGCGGCGTAACCCTCGAAGCGATTGCCGGGCTTCGACGGGTCGTTGACGATCCGGCCGATCACCTCGCCCGGCTCGTTCGGCGGGCAGGGCACGCAGAAGCCCTCGGCGTTGCGCACCGGCTGCTGCTTGTCGACATCGAAGCGCACCACCGCAATCGGGAAGCGGTGTGCGACGAACCACGGCACGCGGCCGACCGCACCGGGCTTGCCCTCGAAGTTGAAGATGCTCACGTTGCCTTCGGTCGCGGCGTAGAATTCAAGAACTTTGGGAATGCGGAAGCGCTTCTGGAAAGCGTCCCAGAGATCGGGGCGGAGCCCGTTGCCGCAGGCGGCGCGAAGCCTGTGCCTGGTCTCGTTCGGATTCGGCGGCGAGTTGACGAGATAGCGGCAAAGCTCGCCGATGTACTGGAACAGCGTGCAGTCGTAGCGCACCACGTCGTCCCAGAATTCGCGCGCGGAGAACTTCTCGCGGATCACCACCGAGCCGCCGTTGAGCAGAACCGAGCCGATCGCGAGGACGCCGCCGGTTGTGTGATACATCGGCAGGCAGTCGTACATGCGGTCGTCCGGCTTGGTGTCCATCACGCCGGCGAAGGCGCAACTCGCGAGCATGACGCGGTAGTGGTTGATGTTGGCTGCCTTCGGCAGGCCGGTGGTGCCGGACGTGTAGATGTAAAGGGCGCGGTCCTCGATGGTCAGCTTCGCGCGCTCCGTCTCCGACAGCGCATGCCCGGGCAGCACGTCGATCATGGTGTCGAGGCGAGGGAGGTCCGGGCTCGCGCCGTGCGACCAGACCTTGGGGCTCGATTTGAGCAGCGGGCGGGCGGTCGCGAACACGTCGGCGAGCTCGGCTGCGACCACGATATGCTTCGGCTCGACGATATCGATGCAGTGGGCGAGCGACGGCCCGACCAGATTGAAATTGATCAGGGCCGCGACGCCACCCGCGCTGGTGATGCCGAGCCATGCCGCGATGTATTCCGGCCGGTTCGGCATCAGCAGGCAGACCGTCTCGCCCTTCTGCAGGTGCTCCTGCCGCGCCCAGCGCGCGTAGCGGTTGGCCCGCTCCGACAGCGTGCGATAGCTGAAGCGCTCGCGCTCGGAGATCAGCGCTGGCGCATCGCCGAATTTCTCCGCGAGCTCCGCGATGACGAACGGGAACACCCGCGTCGGATGTTTCGCGATCGGCGTCGTCATCTTCAGGGCGCGCAGCGCGCCTTTCAGATAGGCGATATCGTCCTTCAGGTTCGAGAAGAAGCTCATGCGTCCCGGAAGCGCGTTCAGGCTCGAATCGCAGCCGCGCGCCACATCCTAGCATCGAAGGCTGAACGAAAGCCTGCGGGCGCCTTGCGGCGCCCGCGTGCAGTGCAAACTGAGAGCGTCAGTGAGCCGGCGCGGCGCGCTTGGCCGCGGCGGCGGTCGCCGTCGCAAGCTTCGGCCGCGGCCGCGGCAGCGGCACGTTGGCGAGCTTGCCGGCGGGCATCGCGCCGGGCGTGGCGGTGAGCGGCGCGGGAGCGGCCTGAGCGGCGGCCGGCGCGAAGCTCAACAGCGACGGATTGTGCAGGTCGGACGACGCGCCGGGCATGGCGCGGACGAAGCGGCCCGGCTGGCTCGGCGGCGGAGCAAAGACGCCGGGCGGCGGTGCGGTGGCGGTCTGCAACGCCGGCGTCGGCGCGGGAGCGGGCGCCTGTGCGGGCAACACGGCCGGCTTGGCCGCGGCAGCAGGCTTGACTGCAGAATTGGCTGCAGGGGCTGCGGTGGCGGCCGGCTGTGGGTCGGCGAGCGGAGCGGTGTGCGGATCGCGGCTGATCGCCGCTGTTTGCGTGCCGCCCTTGCCCTTGCCCTGCTTGGCGAGCTTGGCGCGCGCGTCCGCGAACTGGGTCTCCGCGCTCTTCTTTGCGGCGCCCAGGTAGACGGCGACGGGCTTGATCGCGGCGGGCTTGTCCTTGACCAGCGTCGAGGCCTTGCCGCTGCTCGGCGGCAGGCTCGAGAGCATGAAGCTGCCGCTGGTGTCGTCGTCGGCCTCTTCGGCGGCCGGGCGCTTGCGGTGCGGACCGCACATCTCGTCGCGCAGATCGGGCGGCGCGACGTTGGCCGGCTGCAACTGCTCCACCGCGCCGAGCGACGGCGTGAGCCAGGACAGTGTGCCGCGGTTGAAACCGCGCTCGAGCAGGCCCGCGGCCTTGGCGCCGCGATAGGGCGAGGACTTGGCGCCGAGCACGACCGCGATCAGGCGCTTGTTGTTGCGCGTCGCCGAGGCGACGAGGTTGAAGCCCGAGGCGCAGATGAAGCCGGTCTTCATGCCGTCGGCGCCGTCATAGCGGCCGATCAGCGTGTTGTAGTTGCGCATGACCTTCTTGCCGATCTGGATCGCCGGAATGCTCCAGTACATGTCGTATTCCGGGAAATCGTGCAGCAGGGCGCGGGCAAGGATCGCGAGGTCGCGGGCGGAGGAAATCTGCTCGTCGGCCGGCAACCCGTTCGGGTTGACCCAGCTCGACTGGATCATGCCGAGCCGCCGGCTGGTCTGGTTCATCTCGGCGGAGAAATTCTCGACCGAGCCGGAGACGCCTTCGGCGAGCACCACGGCCATGTCGTTGGCCGACTTCACCATCAGCATCTTCAACGCGTTGTCGATGGTGACCTGGCTGCCGGCCTTGAAGCCCATCTTCGAGGGCGCCTGCGAGGCCGCGCGCGGCGACACGGTGACAAGCGTGTCGAGGGTAATGCGGCGGTTCTTCACCGCCTGCAGCGTGACGTAGGACGTCAGCACCTTGGTGATGGAAGCCGGATACCACGGCACCGTGGCGTTCTCGGCGTAGAGCACCTTGCCGGTGTCGGCCTCGATCAGCAGCGCCGCCTCGTTCGAAGCCGCCCGCGCGGAATTGGCGTTGACCAGGATCGCGGCGCTCAAAGCCGCAACGAACATCGAGGGTCGAACAGTCGACGCGAATTTCACTGGCGGGGTCCGTTTGCTGTTTGCGGGCCTCGAAACGAGTGTTGGTTCACTCGATGTTGCAACGATTTAAATCATAGGCCGGGCTGAAGGAAAAGCGTACGGTTCAGTCGTCCGAACCCGGAGCTGGGTTCATGGTTTATCGGGACGCGGAACTTTTCACGCTTAACCAGCCCATGGCATGGTAAATCCCAAAGGAAAGCGACCAAAATTCGGCAAGGAGGCCGCGATGACCGGCTGTATCGTGGGTTGGGCGCACACGCCCTTCGGCAGGCTCGACGGCGAGTCCGTCGAAAGTCTCGTGGTGAAAGCGGCGAGCGGCGCGCTGGCCGACGCCGGAATCGAAGCGAAAGATGTGGACGAAATCGTTCTCGGCCACTTCAACGCAGGCTTTTCGCCGCAGGATTTCACCGCATCGCTGGTGCTTCAGGCCTCGCCCGACCTGCGCTTCAAGCGTGCCCTGCGGGTCGAGAATGCCTGCGCGACCGGTTCAGCTGCCGTTCATCTTGGATTGAGGTCACTTACCGCCAAAGCGGCGCGGATCGTGCTCGTGGTCGGTGTCGAGCAGATGACCACCACGCCCGGTCCCGAGATCGGCAAAAACCTGTTGAAAGCATCCTACGTGCGCGAGGAGGCCGACATCGAAGGCGGCTTCGCCGGCATCTTCGGCCAGATTGCGGGGCTCTACTTCCAGCGCTGGGGCGACCAGTCCGACGCGCTGGCGATGATCGCGGCGAAGAACCACAAGAACGGCGTCGGCAATCCCTACGCGCAGCTTCGCAAGGATCTCGGCTACGAATTCTGCCGCAATGTCAGCGAGAAGAATCCGTTCGTCGCGGGACCGCTCAAGCGCACCGACTGCTCGCTGGTGTCGGACGGCGCTGCGGCAGTGGTGCTGGCCGACGTCGAGACCGCGCTGCGGCTGAAGAAGGCGATCGCGTTCCGCGCCACCGCCCACGTGCAGGACTTCCTGCCGATGTCCAAGCGCGACATCCTCAAGTTCGAGGGCTGCTCGGTCGCCTGGCAGCGCGCGCTGTCGGACGCAGGCATCGCGCTCGGCGATCTCTCGCTGGTCGAGACCCACGACTGCTTCACCGTCGCCGAGCTGATCGAATACGAGGCGATGGGGCTCGTGCCGGAAGGGCAGGGCGCGCGCGCCATCAAGGAAGGCTGGACCCAGAAGGACGGCAGGCTGCCGGTCAATCCATCCGGCGGCCTGAAAGCCAAGGGCCACCCGATCGGCGCGACCGGCGTGTCGATGCACGCGCTCTGTGCCATGCAGCTTGCCGGCACAGCGGGCGACATTCAGGTGCGCGACGCCAAGCTTGCCGGCATCTTCAACATGGGCGGTGCCGCGGTGGCGAACTATGTGAGCCTGCTGGAGCGGATCAAGTAGTTCGGAGGCGAACGATGACGTTTCCTCGTATCACCGTGAACCCCAAGCCTATCGGCGGAGTGCCGTGCATTCGCGGTCTCCGCATTCCGGTCTCGACCGTTGTGGACATGGTGGCCGATGGGATGACCGAGGACATTCTCAAGTCCTATCCAGACCTCGAACCGGGGAACATTTCCGAAGCGCTTCGATATGCGGCGGCCGCTGTGCGTGAGCGCGAGCTGCCGCTGACGATACCGTGAGTTTCTGGTCGACAACGCGTGTCGCCCGACATAGCGGACGGGTTACGACAAGCGGGGCACGACGCGGTTCACGTGCGCGACTACGGACTGCAGACTGCCGAGGACAGCACAGTACTGGCGCGAGCGCGGACCGAAGGCCGTCTCGCCAGATCGCCATCCTGCTGGCAAATCTTGACGCTGTTGCGGAGCAACCGCATCGCGGGGCCATAGTCGTATTCGAGGAAGCGCGATTGCGCGTCCGCCTGTTGCCATTCGGCGATAACGGGTAAGCGCTACTCGGCCGCGTCCTCGGTGACCTTGCCCGTCGCCTTCGCGGCGGCCGGCTCCCTGCCGGTGTCGTCGGCGACCAGGAATTGCGCCTTGGCGAGCTCCGCGAACGCGCCGCCGCGCTTGACCAGGTCGTCGAACGTGCCGCTTTCGACGATGCGGCCGTGCTCGAACACCAGGATGCGCGTGGCGTTGCGGATGGTGGAGAGCCGGTGCGCGATCACGAAGGTGGTGCGGTCGCGCATCAGTTCGTCGAGCGCGGACCAGACCTTGATCTCGGTGGTGGCGTCCAGCGCGCTGGTGGCCTCGTCGAGAATGAGGATCGGCGGGTTCTTCAGCAGCACGCGGGCGATCGACAGCCGCTGGCGCTCGCCGCCGGAGAGCATGCGGCCGCGTTCGCCGACCGGCGCTTCGAAGCCCTGCGGGTTGCTCTGGATGAAGTCGAGCGCCTGGGCGCGCTCGGCCGCGGAGCGAAGCTCCTCGTCGGTGGCGTCGGGCTTTCCGACGCGCAGGTTCTCCGCGATCGAGCGGTTGAACAGCAGCACCTCCTGGAACACCACGCCGATGTTGCGGCGGAGCGGCCCGAGCTTGAGGCCGCGGACGTCCATGCCGTCGATCTTGATGGTGCCGGACTGCGGGTCGAACACGCGGTGCAGCAGCGCGAGCGCGGTCGACTTGCCGGCGCCGGTCGGGCCGACCAGGGCGATGATCTCGCCGGGCAGCGCCGTGAAGTTCAGGTCGGCGACCGCCGGCCGCTTGCCGTCGTAGGAGAACGACACGTCGGAGAACTCGACGAGACCGCGCAGCCGGCCGGGGTCGACCGCGTCGGGCCGGTCGCGCACCGCCGGCACGGTGTCGGCGACCTCGAAGAACTCGCGCAGCCGCGGCGCGTCGAGCACCAGGCGGTTGGCGAAGCTCACCGCATATTCGAGGCGGTTGATCACGAGCCCGGCAAAGCTCGTGAAGGTGACGATCTCGCCGACGCTGGTGAGGCCCTTCATGTTGAGGAAGATGCCGACCACGAAGATAGCCAGCACGGTCAGCGTGGTCGAAGCGCGCGTCAGCACGGCGCAGAGCGCCCACCACGACAGCACCGGCATCTGTGCGGTGAGCAGCTTGGTGACGACGTCCTTGATGCCGACCACCTCGGCCTCGACACGGGCGAAGCTCTGCACCAGCGCGACGTTGCCGAGCGCGTCCGAGGCACGCTCGGCGAGGTCGCTGTAGTGGCGCTCGACCGTGCCTTGCCCCTCTTCGGCACGGCGAACGACGAGTGCGGTCAACGCCGCGAACACGACGCAGAGGATGATCAGCAGCAGAGCCAGCCGCCAGTTCAGGAACAGCGACAGCGGCAGCAGCACCAGCAGCGACACGAAGGCCGCGAAATGCTCGCGGAAGAAGCCGAGCCACAGCCACCACATCGAATCGGTGCCGGTCAGCATGATCTTCAGCATCCGGCCGGAATGGACCGTGCCGTGGAAGCCGAGCGGCAGCTGCAGGATGTGCTCGAAATAGTTGCTCATCACCACGTGGCGCTGGCGGTGCGCCAGCCGGTCGGCGTGCAGCGCAACCAGCGCGCCGCAGACGATGGAGAACAGCCCGAACGCGACCCAGGCTGCGAGCAGGGTTACGAGATCGGTCCAGGCCGGCACGGAGCCGCGGGTCTGGGCTCCGGCCAGCGAGTCGATGATGCGGCCGAACAGGATCGGCTCGGCAAATTGCGCGGCAGCGAGGGCCACGTTGGCAATGGCGAGCGTCCAGGCGAGGCGCGACTCGGCGCCCAGCATCTCCAGAACGCGCGTATACAATCGGACAAGGTTCATGATTTGGATTTCAGGTTGCTGTCGCCATCAAGGCCAAAACGGCTCGTCTTCGGCGCGGCATGCGCCCCGCCGGTTGTAGTTCTCCCAGCGGCGGACATTAACACGATTTGCCGATGCGGTTTCCACCGTGCGGCACGGCCGTTTCCGGCTCGGCTGTGTAATTTCACCATAGTGTGGGAATTGAGGATATTGCCCAGGGGTTGTTCGTACATCGCGTGGTGGAAATGGATTATAAGATGCCGTAAGATTCCTGGCCTTCTGCATCGTGCGCGTGCGCAAGGCCTCAAGGGGACATACGGGTGGTGACTGCGGCTCGGACGAGCCTGAATGATGCGGCGGTTTCGGACAGCTTCTAGGGACGGATAGGCCATGACCAACATCCCGACCGAGCTTCTTCGGACATTGGTTGCCGTGGTGGATTTGCGGAGCTTTACCAAGGCGGCTCAGTCGCTTGGGGTGACGCAACCGGCCGTCAGCGCGCAGGTCAAACGATTGCAGGGCCTGCTCGGCGCCGACCTCCTCGACAAGAGCGCGCCGGGCGTCAGCCTGACCTCCTCGGGGGAACTGGTCGTCAATTACGCGCGGCGGCTGCTTTCGATCAACGACCAGATCCTCGACATTGCCGGGCCGCGCCTTGCGGCCAAGACCATCCGGATCGGAACCACCGGCGATGTGACCGCGGCCGGCGCTGCGTTTGGGCTCAAATGCGCCCGCGCCGACCGGCCCGACCTGCATTTCCAGCTCTACAGCGCCAAGGTCGATCACCTGCTCCGCGATCTGCGCGAGGGCGAGGCCGACCTTGCGATCTGGGCGTCGACCACCGGGCCTTCGCAGGACACGCGGCATTGCTGGGCCGAGCCGCTGGTCTGGGTGTGCGCGCCCTCGACCGCGGTGGATGCCGAGGCTCCGGTGCCGCTGGTGTCGTACGGCGAGGAATGCCTGCTCGGCCGCGTGGCCATGAACACGCTGAGCCAGGCCGGACGCAACTACGAGAAGGTGTTCGTCGGCACGAGCCTGATCGCGCTCGTCGGCGCGGTGGCCGCGGGCTTCGGGGTGATGGCGCTGCCGCGCAGCCGGGCCGGACTTCCCGGCATCGCCATCTGGGAGAACGCGCCGCTGCCGAAGCTGCCGGACATTTTCTGCGGCATCTATGTGCGCGGCGGGGCCGACGTCGAAGAGCGCGAGCAGCTCGCCGATGCGATTGCCGCGGCGGTCAGCCCGCAAGCCGCGGCCGATGGTTTCGCGCGCAGCCAGCACACCACAGCGGCTTGAATCCGGGCGGCCCGAATTTCCTGAGATCGCGTCAGGCCTGCGCAAAGCCCGAGCGCTGCGCCCATCGGGTCGAGCGCGCTTCGAGGATCGCCATCAGCCAGTACATGACGATGCCCTCGACCGCGAGCGCGACCAGTCCCGCAAAGATCAGCGGCACCTGAAACTGCGCCTGCGCCTGCAGCATCAGGTTGCCGATGCCTTGGTTCGAGGCGATGCTTTCCGAGATCACCGAGCCGACGAAGGCGAGCGTGATGGCAATCTTCAGCGAGCCGAAGAAGTAGGGCATCGTGCGCGGGATGCCGACCTTGCGCATGATGTCGAGCTTGCTCGCGCCGAGCGCCTTGAGCACGTCCTCGAGCTCGGGCTCGATGGTGGCAAGCCCGGTGGCGACATTGACCACGATCGGGAAGAACGAGATCAGGAACGCGGTGAGCACGGCGGGGATGAAGCCGATGCCGAACCACAGCACCAGGATCGGCACCACCGCGACCTTGGGGATGGCGTTGAAGCCGATCATCAGCGGGTAGAGCCCGGCATAGATCGAGCGCGACCAGCCGACCACGAGGCCGAGCAGGAGCCCGAACCCGACGGCCAGTCCGAAGCCGATCAGCGTGGTCGACAGCGTGAACAGCGAATTGCGGTAGATCGGCCCCCAGAACTCGACGAAGGCCACCGCGATGGCGGTCGGCGGCGGCAGGAAGAACACCGGGATGCCGAACAGCCGGACCGCGCCCTCCCAGACGATGAACAGCACCGCCGTGTAGAGCCACGGCGCGGCGCGGACCATGAAATCGCTCCGGTTCATTGCCGCGCCCTGACGATATGTCCGCGCAACTCGTGGACGATGTCCTGGAAGCCCTGCGTGAAGGTCACTTCGAGCTCGCGCGGCCGCGGGATCTCGATCTTTCTTTCGACCAGGATGCGGCCCGGGCGCGCCGACATGACGAACACCCGGTCGGCGAGGAACACCGCTTCGCGCAAGTCGTGGGTGACGAGGCAGACGGTGATTTTCCGCGCCGCGTGCAGGTCGCGGATCACGCACCACAGTTCTTCGCGGGTGAACGCATCGAGCGCGCCGAACGGCTCGTCCAGCATCAGGAGCTGCGGTTCGTGGATCAGCGCCCGGCACAACGACGTGCGCTGCTGCATGCCGCCCGACAGCTCCCAGGGATATTTCTCGCCCTGGCCGCGCAGGCCGACCGAGGCCAGCAGGTTCTCGGCGCGCGCGGCATACTCGTGGCGCTTGCGACGGATCTCGCTGCGGTGCGGCTCGACGATTTCCAGCGGCAGCAGCAGGTTCTGGAGCGTGGTCCGCCACGGCAGCAGCGTCGGCGCCTGGAACGCCATGCCGGCGATCTTCACCGGCTTGCTGACCTGCTCGCCCGCGACCTTCACGGTTCCCTTGAACGGGAACTGCAGGCCGGTCGCGAGCTTCATCAGCGTGGACTTGCCGCAGCCGGAGGGGCCGACCACCGCGGCGAATTCGCCCTCGGCAATCTCCAGCGACAGACCCTCGACCGCCGGAGCATTGGTCGCCGCGCCGTAGGCGTGGCTGACCCCATCAAGCGTCACGAACCCCGTCACGGGAAAGTCCCCCAACTCTCCCGCGTCAGTTCGCCTTGCGATCGGCGGCCGGCGCCAGGAACGACGGGTCGAAGGCGTCGGCCGCCTTCGGCCTGGGGTTCTTGAACTCGTAGGTCAGCGCGATCTGGTCGATCGCCTTGGCCATCCGGTCGGCGTCCACGCCGCCGAAGCCGTTCGCCTTCACCTCCGGTGTGACGATGTTGTCCTTGAGCGCCATGTTCAGACGCTCGAGCTCGACCGGCTTCCGGGCGACGTCATTGCGCTTGATCACCGAGTCGACCGCGGCGGACGGGTTGGCGATCGTGTCCCTGAGGCCCTTGGTCAGGGCGCGCAGGAAGCCCTTCACCGCTTCCGGCTTCTCGGCGGCGAACTTCGGGTTCACGATGATGGTGTTGCCGTAGAGATTGACGCCGTAGTCGGCCATCAGCATGACGACGATGTCGTCGACCGGAACGCCCATCGTTTTCAGATTGATGAAGGACGAGAACGAGAAGCCGGTGATGGCGTCGACCTGGCCGTTCTGCAGCATCGGCTCGCGCACCGGGAAGCCGACCGCTTCGACCTTCACCTTGGACGGGTCGATGCCGTTGGCCTGGGTGAAGATCTTCCACTGCGCCCACGCGCCGTCCGGCGGCGGAGCGCCGAGCGTCCTGCCTTCGAGATCCTTGGGCTTGGTGACGCCGCGGCTCTTGCGGCCGACGATCGAGAAGGCCGGCTTGTTGTAGAGCATGTACACGGCCTTGATCGCGTTCGACGGATTGGCGTCGCGGAACTTGATCAGCGAGTTGATGTCGCCGAAGCCCATGTCGTAGGTGCCCGCGGCGACGCGGTTGATCGGCTCGAGCGAGCCCGCCGCCGAGTCGATGGTGACGTCGAGGCCCTCGGCCTTGAAGTAGCCCTTGTCGATGGCGACCAGGAACGGCGCCGACGGACCCTCGAACTTGAAATCGAGCGAGAACTTGATCGCTTGCTGCGCGGCGGCCGGCCCCGCGGCCAGGGCGGCACCCAGAGCGGCCGCCAGGGCCAGGCCGAAATGCCTGCGCCAGACGTTATTGAACGGATTCATGTCGCTACCCCTTACAGTGTCTTCACGGTGTCTTCGGTTGGCGCTCGCGGACCTGCTTCAATGGGTTGCGGGTTCACGATGGACGCTCATTTGTTGCACAGCAAAGAACATGCCGAATGAAAGAGCAAGGTCGGACCATGCCGCAGGCCATGGCCGGTCCGGTTCTGCACATGAGTTCGCCAGCCTGCCGCGGCGGCGGGCAATGATGCTGATAAGTTGGAGACGGCTGACCGGGATGTCCGGGCCGCCGGGCGGAGGCGTCCGATGAGCGAGGTCTTGAAGGTGGCGGGCGGCGCAGGTGGCGGCGCGGCGCTTCCGGCCTTTGCCGCCGCTTATGCGCCACAAGACCAGGTGATCGCGCCTGAGCTGCTCGCCGCCGGATCGCGCGGCGAGGCGGCCGAGGCGCGGATCGACGACCGGGCGAGGCGGCTCATTGGCGCGATCCGGTCGAACGCGGGCGGGCTCGGCGGCATCGAGGACTTCCTGCACGCCTATTCGCTGTCGACCAAGGAGGGCCTCGCCCTCATGGTGCTGGCCGAGGCGCTGCTGCGCATTCCCGACGCCGCGACCGCCGACGCCCTGATCGAGGACAAGCTGGCCGCCGGCGACTGGTCGGAACCGGATACCTCCGGCACCTTCCTGGTTTCCGCCTCGGCCTGGGTGCTGGGCGTCACCGCGCGGGTGGTCCAGCCCGGCGAAACCCCGGAAAACATTGTCGAAAGCGTGCTGAAGCGGCTCGGCCTGCCGACCGTGCGGCTGGCCACCCGGCAGGCGATGCGGCTGCTCGGCTCGCACTTCGTGCTCGGCCAGACCATCGAGGAGGCGCTCGCTCGCGCGGGCTCGCACCGCGAGTTCCGCTATTCGTTCGACATGCTGGGGGAGGGCGCACGCACGGCCGACGATGCCAGGCGCTATTTCGTGGCCTATGCCGAGGCCATCGCCGCGATCGGCGCCCGCGCCGGCAACGCCGCGCCGCCGGCGCGGCCGGGCATTTCGGTCAAGCTGTCGGCGCTGCACCCGCGTTACGAGGCGACCTCGCGCGAGCGGGTGATGCGCGAGCTTGCACCGCAGGTGCTGGAGCTCGCCCGGCTCGCCAAGCGTCATGACCTCAACTTCACCGTGGATGCCGAGGAGGCCGATCGCCTCGAACTGTCGCTCGACGTGATCGGCAAGGTGCTGGCCGATTCGTCGCTGGCCGGCTGGGACGGCTTCGGGCTCGCGGTGCAGGCCTATCAGAAGCGCGCCGGCGCGGTGATCGGCTGGCTTAACGACGCCGCACAGGGCCTCGACCGCCGCCTGATGGTGCGGCTGGTCAAGGGTGCCTATTGGGACACTGAGGTGAAGCGCGCCCAGGAGCGCGGGCTTGCCGACTATCCGGTGTTCACCCGCAAGGCCATGACCGACCTGTCGTTCATGGCCTGCATGCGGCAGTTGCTGGCAGCGCGGCCCAGGCTCTATCCGCAGTTCGCGACGCACAATGCGCTGACGGTCGCGAGCGTGATCGAGGAGGCGGGCGGCGTCGAAGGCTACGAATTCCAGCGCCTGCACGGCATGGGCGAGGTGCTCTACGAGGCGCTGCTCGACGAGGAGCCCGGCGCGGCCTGCCGCGTCTATGCGCCGGTCGGCAGCCACCGCGACCTGCTGGCCTATCTGGTGCGGCGGCTGCTGGAGAACGGCGCGAACTCGTCCTTCGTTGCGGTCGCCGCCGATCCGAATGTGCCGGTCGAGACCATCCTGAAGCGCCCGCAGCAATGGATCGTCGACGCCGGGCACGCCCGCCACCCGCATATTCCGCTGCCGCGCGATCTCTATCGTCCGTCGCGGCTGAATTCGTCGGGCGTCGAGTTCGGCGACCGCGCGGCGTTCGCGGCCCTGCGCGATGAAGTCGCGCAGGGGGTTCCGAAGGACGCCAGGGCAGGACCGCTCATCGACGGCGCCGCCCGCCTGGGCACGACGCGGCCGGTGCTGTCGCCGATCGACCGCAAGCCGGTCGGCCAGGTGACCGAGGCCGATGCCGCAGCCGCGTCCGCCGCGATGGCCGCGGCGGACAGGGGCTTCGCCGCCTGGAGCGCTGTGCCGGTCGAGCAGCGCGCGGAAATTCTCGAGCGCACAGGTGAGCTGCTCGAAGCCGCGCGCGGCAGGTTGATCGCGCTGATGCAGGCCGAGGGCGGCAAGACGCTCGACGATGCGCTGTCCGAACTGCGTGAGGCGGTGGACTACTGCCGCTACTACGCCGCGGAGGCGCGCCGTGTTTTTGCGCCGCGGCCGATGCCGGGGCCGACCGGTGAATCGAACGAATTGCGCCACCGCGGCCGCGGCGTGTTCGTCTGCATCAGCCCGTGGAATTTCCCGCTGGCGATTTTCTTAGGCCAGGTGACCGCCGCGCTCGCCGCCGGCAATGCGGTGGTGGCAAAGCCCGCCGAGCAGACGCCGCTGATTGCCGCCGAGGCCATCCGGCTGCTGCACCAGGCCGGCGTGCCGGCAAGCGCGCTGCAATTCGTGCCCGGCGACGGCCGCCTCGGCGCGGCGCTGACCGCCGATCCGCGCGTGGCCGGCGTCGCCTTCACCGGCTCGACCGAGGTCGGCCGCATCATCAACCGCGCGCTCGCCGCCAAGGACGGGCCGATCGTGCCGCTGATCGCCGAGACCGGCGGCATCAACGCCATGATCGTCGACGCCACCGCACTGCCCGAGCAGGTCGCCGACGACGTGGTGATGTCGGCGTTCCGCTCGGCCGGCCAGCGTTGCTCGGCGCTGCGGCTGCTCTGCGTGCAGGAGGACGTCGCCGACCGCATCACCACGATGGTGGCGGGCGCCGCGAAGGAGCTTGCGCTGGGCGATCCGCGCGATCCGGCGACCCATGTCGGTCCGGTGATCGACGAGGAAGCGAAACAGAAGCTCGACAAGTGGCTGGTTGCGAAGGCTGCGGAGAACCGCGTGATGTTCCGCTGGGACCTGGGCCGCGCACTGCCGTCGCGCGGGCTGTTCGTGCCGCCCTCGATGATCCGCCTCGACCGCGCCGGCGATCTGCGCGAAGAGGTGTTCGGTCCGATCCTGCACGTCGTGCGCTGGCGCGCCGGCCGGCTCGACGAACTGCTCGGCGACATCGCCGGCAACGGCACGGGACTGACGCTCGGCGTGCACTCGCGGATCGACGCCACCGCGGCGAGGATCGTCGCGCGGCTCAACAACGGCAATGTCTACGTCAACCGCAGCATGATCGGCGCGGTCGTCGGCACGCAGCCGTTCGGCGGCACCGGCCTCTCCGGCACCGGGCCGAAAGCCGGCGGGCCGGATTATCTCCAGCGCTTCGCCACCGAGCAGACGGTGACGATCAACACCGCAGCCGCCGGCGGCAACGCGACGCTGCTCAGCGAAAACGAAATCTGATTTTGGTTGCAGGGTGCGACAAAACGCGCATGCGCAAAAGCGCGTGCAGCGCGCGGACGAAAATGAATGGCCGTTTGGCTACATTACCAAAACATCATTTGCTGTGACCTAACCTTCGCCCGAACTCTTTCCTATTCTCTGAGTTGTTACGCCGGCCTCAGTCGAGGGGCGTTCACGAACGAAAGGGCGAAGTCATGTTGAACACTCGTAATCGCGCCATTGCTGCCGTGACGGCGGCTGCGATTGCGCTCACCTCCGTCGCGGTCGCTCCGGCGACGGCTGCACCGGCGTCCAAACCGCAAGTCGAGACATCCGGCGCGACCGATTTCAGTTCGCAGCGCCGCCGCTACTACCGCAACGATCGGGCGGCTGCCGCGATGATGATGGGCATCATCGGTGCGGTCGGCGCCTATGCCGCAGCGCGGGAATACCGGAAGGCCCAGGAGTCCCGCTACCGTTACTATGATCGCCCCCACTACTACGGCGGCGGGCCTCATTACGGCTACGGCGGGCCGCACCGGTATTATGGCTACTGAGACCGTCCAGAGACCGCCGTCCGAAGCGGTCACGACGTGAACTTCCGAGGCGCCGTCTTAACCCGCGGCGCCTTTTTTCTTGCGCGTTGCGTTGCGCGCGGGGCCGGCATTAACCGACAGGAGACGCGCGCCGGTGTATGAAGGTTGACATGAGCGATTCGCTGGGGCGGTTGTTCGAGCAGGTGGTGGCCGCCAAGGGCGCCGATCCGTCGGTGTCCCGCACGGCCAAGCTCCTGAATGCCGGCCGCTCGAAGATGGCCAAGAAGCTCGCCGAGGAGGCGATCGAGGTCGTCATCGACGCCATGAACGGCGAGCGCGAGGCGGTGGTCCGCGAAAGCGCCGACCTGCTCTACAATCTCGTCGTGCTCTGGTCCGAGGCCGGCGTCCGGCCGGAGGACGTCTGGGAGGAGATGGCGCGGCGCGAGCGGCTGTTCGGCCTCGCCGAGAAGCTGCCGAAGAAGATCCAGGCCAAGCTCGGGGAAGCCGGCCAACGCCGCAAGGTGGTGATGCTGGCCGGCCGCCGGCCGCCGAAACGGCGCTGAGCCGGACCGGATTCGTGGACAAATCCGGCCCCGGCCGCTAGGCAAGCGCGCCATGTTGAAAAGACTGTACGACTGGACGCTGTCGCTTGCCGCCCGCAAGAGCGCCGAATGGTGGCTCGGCATCATTTCCTTCGTCGAAAGCTCGGTCTTTGTCGTGCCGGCCGAAGCCTTGTTTGTGCCGATGGGGTTGGCCCGGCCGGAGCGCGCGTACCGATATGCGCTCATCGCCACGGTGGGATCGGTGCTCGGCGGCGTCGCCGGCTGGTTGCTCGGATATTACGCCTATGAGCTGATCGCCCGTCCGGTGCTCGAATTCTACGGCAGTCTCGACAAATTCGAGATGCTGCGCTCGTCGTCCAGTCGCGACGCCATCCTGCTGATGTTGATCACCTCGGGCATCGCCCATCTGCCGCCCATGAAGGTGGTGACCATCCTGTCCGGGGCCGCGGCGATCGATGGCTGGCTGTTTGTCGCCTCGGCCATCGTTGCGCGCGGCGGCAAGTTCTTTCTGATCGCCTGGCTGCTGCGGCGCTACGGGGAGCCGATTCGAGAATTCATCGAAAAACGCCTCGGCCTCATCGCGCTGGCCGGCGTGCTGGTCCTCGTCCTCCTCTACTTCGCGGTCAAGATGGTTTTCGCGTCCGGAACCTGACCGCCTGACGGCCGAGGCCCTTGGAATGGCTCCGGATTTCCAGGCAACGCCGATCGCATCCGTCGCCCGTGTCACGGCCGCGATTGCCGGTATACTGTCCTGAGCTCCACCGCCCGTCCTCATTTTCGCCATCGCCGCCCGGCATGCCCGAACAGCGCCAAGGCGTCGTTGAGCGGACCCGGGCGGGGCTTTACGATCTCTGACGGTCGGTCTGGCTTGCAAGCGATGTGCGGTATCGGATTTCAGCGTTGGGTTTGGCCGCGATGCGCCGCGGGGGTGGTCGTTTGCGCCTTGCTGCTGCCGGCCGCTGCGCTGGCGCAAGGCGTGCCGCCGCAAGGCGTGCCGCCGCAGGGGGTGTCGCCGCAGCCTGCGCCTGCGCCTGCGCCCGAGCAAAAGCCCGGCATGTTCGAATCCCTCGGCCGCTGGTTCGATCAGGGCGCCACGAACTTCCGCGAGCATCTCGAGGGCGCCAAGCGCCGGATGGACGACCTGCAGGACGAAGCCGCGACCAACAGCCGGAACCTGAGCAAGGGCGCGGCCGATGCCACCAAGGGCGCCGCCGACGCCACCAAAGGCGCGGTCGACGCGATGACCCGGCTGCCGACGGCGCGGGTGATGAGCGGCCGCGAGAAATGCGCGGTCGCGCCGAACGGCGCGCCCGACTGCGTCGCCGCGGCCGAGCAGCTTTGCAGGAAGCACGGCTATGGGTCCGGCAAGAGCATGGACTTCACCTCGGCCGAGGAATGCCCGGCCAGGGTCTATCTCGGCGGCGCGTCGCCCAGCCAGTGCCAGACCGTGACCTTCATCAGCCGGGCGATGTGCCAGTAATTTCCGCCGTCATTCCGGGGCGCGGGCGAAAGCCCGCGAGCCCGGAATCCAGTTCCAGAGAAAATCCCTGCTTGTTTGGATTCCGGGCCCGCTCCATAGCGCGTCGACCCGCCTCCGCTCGCCATAGCGCGTCGAAGACGCGCGCAAACGCACTGGTGGCGAGCTACGGCGGGCTGTGAGTCCGCCGTAGCGCGTGAGCGCGAAGGCGGAAGACGCGCGTAAGCACGCTGGTGTCGCGAGCGCCCCGGAATGACCGCGGAGCGGCCTGCCGTCACTTCCGCACGATGCCCGTGCCGCGCACCACCACGATCTGCGTGCGCTGGCCGGTGACGCCGAAGTCGTCGTCATTGATCAGGAGCAGCGCGTCATCGCCGAGCAGCGTCATGCCCTCGGTCTTGCCGAGGATCGCGCTGTGGTCGGCGGTGTCGAAACGCAGCGTCTTCTTGACCGGCACGATCTTCGCCGCGGCCACCTCGCTCTGCTCGAGCGACGGGCTGGTGGCCGCGTCGTCCCAGCGGCTGCCGGCGATGTCGGTCGCCCCGCCGAGCTCGATCTCGTAGAGCTTGGTGGTCTGCTCGGTGCGTTCCAGCACCACCAGACGGTCGAGCCCGATCGCCATCATCTCGCTGATCCGCGGATCGTTCTGCTTGTTCGACGGGTCGCGGCGGAACGTGTTCGGATCGTCGAGCGTGTAGACGAACTCTCCCGCGACCTTCATGGTCGCGCGGTCGATCTTGAACAGCCGGGTGTTGCGGGCCTGCTGGTAGGCCGCCGTGTTCGGGTTCGCCAGCGGGTTCTGCAGGATGAAATAGAGGAAGCGCTCGTCGGGCGAGATCGACACAGCCTCGATGCCGCGGTTGGCCTGCCGCTTGGCGAGGATCGCGGGCAGCGAGCCGACCGTCTCATAGGCTGCACCGGCGAAATCGCCTTCGGTCCCCTGCGGCACGTGCCGCGCCATCAGCCGCCCGTCGGCGGAGAAATGCACAAGCGACGGCCCGTTCTCGTCGCCGACCCAGAACGTACCGTCGGCAAGCTTCACCAGCCCCTCGACGTCGATGCCGCGCACGTCCTGCTTCAGGGGCGCGCCCTTGCCGTCGAGCGGGGTTTCGGTGGTCGCGGTCCGCAGCGGATTGGGCATGCCGTTGAGCGGCACGCCGTCGCGGTCCTTGAGCGTGACGACGTCGGTGACGCGGAACGTGCCGTCGTCGAGCAGCAGCACACGGTACATCGACGGCGCATAGGACGGCGTCGGATAGACCCGGCCGTTCTTCACCTGGCCGCAGGTCAGCTCCGTGCCGGCCTGCTCCTTCATGTCGTTGCAGGCGATGTTCGGGCCGCGGTCGCCGAGCGTCCAGATCACGTTCGGCGGATCGTTCGGATGGCGGAACGCCGCGCTGCCGATGCCGACCGAAAGATTGAGCGTCTTGCCGCCGTCGAACGCGAAGGGGCCGAGCCGCTGCAGCGTGTCGTCGCTGGTGTAGATGCGCGTCGTGACGTCGGCGCCGGGAGCCGTCCCGGCGAATCCAACCATCGCCAGGACCGCGAGAACCAGGAAAGGACGCTGCGTCATGATTGAGCCCCGGTTTGCCACCCCACACCAATCAATCGGCCCGTTGTGACACGTCCGTGACACCGGGTGCTCGCGCATGTCCGGACAAAGCCTGCCCCGCACTTGATGCGGGATGGGCCGCGGTTTTCCGAACAGGACATGCGCTCTAGGGTGGCGGGTCGAGACCCTTGGTCTTGTAGACCGCCATGGCCTCCGGCGAGGTGAGGAAGCGCAGCAGCGCGCGCCCGGCCTCGGGCTCCTTCGCCGCCGTGCCCAGTCCTCCGGTGAACAGCACGAAGCTGTTGATCTCGGGCGGCAGCAGTCCCAGCCATTCGATATTCGGCGTGTCGATCAACGGCGGCAGGCCCGATACCACGAAATCGACCTCTCCCGCGGCGACCAGTTGCGCCGATCGGCCCGGTCCGCCGGACTTGATCTTGGGCTTCACCTGCTCGGCGATGCCGAGGCGCTCGATCAGGCCGGCGACGAAGCGCCCGCTGCTGCCTTCGCCCGAGGTGGCGATGCTCTTGGCGTTGAGCAGCGACTGCTTGAATTTCTCGACGGTGCTGAAATCGGGCTTCGGCGAGCCGGCGCGGACCGCGACACCGACGCCGATCTGGCCGAGCACGATGCGCGATGCGGCTTCGACCTTGCCCTTCTTGATCAGCCCGTCGACGTCGATCGACAGCACGATGACGTCGAACGGCTCGCCGGCCTCGGCCTTGGCGACGAGCTCGAGCGGCAGCGCGGACACCATGACGAGCTTATGCCCGGTGGCGCGTTCGAACTGCGGCGCGAGGATCTCCCAGGCGCCGCGCGCCGCGCCGGTGAGGAACACCTTGATCTCGGCAGACTGCGCCGGGCTCTGCACCATGTTCGCCGCGATCAGTGCAACCGATCCGAATATCGCCGCCCGCCATCCGGTCCGCATGAACACCTCCGCCGCGCCGATGGGGCAGCCCCATCGATGCGGCGAAGCTTAGCAGAGCGGAACCGGGGCGGCCAAAGGGCCGCCAAAGGGCTGCAACGCCCCGTCAGCGCTGCGCCGAGCGCTTCTTGCCCTTGCCCTTGCTCGCGGATTTGGTCCCGTCCTTGGGCTGCAACGCGGTGGCGCAGGACGGGCTGAGCTGCCGCCGCTTGACCTTGAGGCACTTCACGATGCGGTCGGCGTCGGGGACGAACTCGCTGCACAGCCGCATCACGTCGGGCGTGCAGCGCTCGGCGGCGTCGGACGCCTGCGCGGCCGCGGGCGTCGATCCGGCCACGAACAAAATCGCCAGTGCTCCGGACGCGGCTCCAAGAAACGCTCCAGGAAACGCGCCGGACAAATTCCACGTCGTAGTTTTCATGATTGGATTTAGCCCCTCAGTACTGTGCGGAGATCGGTAGTTCCTCGGCTGGGAACAGGCTGATGACCGTGTGGCCCTTGTCGGTGACGACGACCTCTTCTTCGATGCGCGCCGCCGAATAGCCGTCGGTCGCGGGGCAGTAGGTCTCGAGCGCGAACACCATGCCTTCCTTGATGATGGTCGGATGGTCGAGCGACACGACGCGGCTGATGATCGGCCGCTCGTGCAAGTTCAGACCAAGACCGTGGCCGAATTGCAGCCCGAATGCGGAAAGCTCGTTCGGGAACCCGAATTCTTCCGCCTTCGGCCACACCTTGGCGATGGTGTCGGTGGAGACGCCGGGCTTGATCAGCTCGATCGCGCGGTCGAGCCACTCGCGGCACTTCTTGTAGGCGTCGCGCTGCGCCGGCGTCGCACGGCCGACATTGAACGTGCGGTAGTAGCAGGTGCGATAGCCCATGAACGACTGCAGGATGTCGAAGAACGCCTGGTCGCCCGGACGGATCATGCGGTCGGTGAAGTTGTGCGGGTGCGGGTTGCAGCGCTCGCCGGAGATGGCGTTGATCGCCTCCACGTCGTCGGAACCGTGGGTGTAGAGGAACTTGTTCACCTCGGCGACGATGTCGTTCTCGCGCACGCCGGGCTTCAGCTTCTCGTGGATCAGGTGATAGGCGCCGTCCACCATCGCCGCGGCGCGGTTGAGCAGCGCGATCTCGTCGGCCGACTTGATCTCGCGCGCTTCGAGCATGACCTGCTGGCCGTCCTTGACCTTCAGCCCGGCCTTCTCCAGCTCGAACATCATCGGCGGCTCGATGATGTCGACGCCGATCGGCATTTTCGAAAGCCCCAGGTCGCGCAGGATCGAGGCCAACTCCTCGGCATGGTACTTCATCCGGCCGAAGCTCGGGTCCACGGTGCCGCGCAGACCGATCAGGCCGGCCTTGCAGTTCTCGGGCTTGAGCCACGGCGAATAGAGCTGGTGATGGACGGCGGCCGAGCCGAAGTCCCAGACGATCGGATCGCCGCCGCGCGGCAGCAGCGCCCAGCGCGAGAGCTTGTCGCGCTCCCACTCGCCGATCTTGGTCGAGGTGAGGTAGCGGATGTTGTTGACGTCGAACACCAGCAGCGCGCCGAGGTCGGAGGCTTCGAGCGCGGCATGCGCACGGGCGAGGCGGTAGCGCTGCAGGCGGCGGTAGTCGACGCGCTCCTCGAAATCGACCCCCATGGTGCCGAGCACCGGCAGGTGGCGGCCCCAGTTGTAGCGCGGATTGATGTCCTCGGCGGTGATCCGGCGCGGTTCGCGCTTGGTGATGTCGTCCATGGGGGTCTCCTCGATTTGGTGGGGCCCGGGGCCCGATGGCGTGACGGGGTTATAGCACGGCCGGCGGCCGGTCCATCACGCCGGCAGCCGCAGCAAAGGGTTGTTCCGGCTGGCTTGCATTGCGCGGTCAGCGGCCTCGGGCTAGGGAGGCCATCGGGATTCGATGGGGGCCTGATCGTGAAATTCGTGCGCCGTGCCGCAGCCTGGGCCGTCGCTGCCGTTGTCATGCTCGCGGGCGCGAATGCGGCTCACGCCCAGGACGCGAAATATCCGACCAAGAAGGTCGATTTCATCGTCGCGTTCGCCGCCGGCGGCTTCGCCGATACGCTGGCGCGCTTCGTGGCGCAGAAGCTCAACGAGAGCTGGGGACAGTCGGTGGTGATCGAGAACCGCGGCGGCGCTGGCGGAAACCTCGGCGCACGCGCGGTCCGCTCGGCGGCAGCCGACGGCTATACGGTGCTGGTGACGACCACTGCGCTGGCGATCAATCCGACGATGTACCGGCGTCTCGATTTTACGCTCGACGAGCTTGCGGCGGTGGCGATCCCGGCCGCCTCGCCGGAAACCATTGCCGCGCATCCGAGCAAGGCGCCGGGCGGGCTCAAGGAGTTCATCGCGGCAAACAAGGACCGTGAGGTGACATTTGCTTCTGCCGGCGTCGGCTCAGGCTCGCATCTCGCGGCGGAATACTTCTTTCGCGAGCATGCCAAGACCAAGGCGCTGCACGTGCCGTTCCGCGGCGGCAGTCCGGCGATCCAGGCCGTGCTCGGCAATCAGGTGGACCTGATCGCGTCCTCGTTCGGCGTCACCTCGCAGGTGGTCGACGGCAAGCTCAAGGGCCTTGCCGTTGCAAGCCCGTCGCGCAACCCGGCGATGCCGGACGTGCCGACGTATAAGGAGAGCGGTTTCGACTTCGAGGCCGAGTCCTGGGTCGGCTTTTTCGTGCCGGCCAAGACCGATCCGGCCGTTGTCACCTTTCTCAATTCGGCGATCAACGCGATCGTGACCGAGGCTGCGGGACGCGATCATCTGAGCAAGCTCGGCTTTCGCCTCACGCCGCGCAGCGTCGCCGAGACGCAGGCCTATCTGAAGTCCGAAGTCGGCAAGTGGAGCACGATGGTGAAGGCCGTCGGCGTCTACGTCGACTGACGGAGACCGGCTAACTAGAGCATGATCCCGAAAAAGCCTGCCCCGGACTTGATCCGGGGTGTGAAGCGGTTTTCGGAAAAGATCATGCTCAAACAAGAAGCTAAAGCGGGATAACGATTCGAAGAAAAGTCATCCCGCTTTAGCTTGCCCGCAGGCCGGCCACGAGCCGCTCCACGTCGGTGCGGATCTTCGGGCCGTGGGTTCGCATCTCGGCGAATTCGGCCTCCGAAATCAGGTCGTGCAGCCCGCGTCTGAAGCTCGGCCATTGCTGCACCATCGCCCACCAGGCGTTGATGCGCGGCCGCCCGTCGGTCCACGCGCCGAGGAGCCCGAGATAGGCGAGGCGGGCGACGAACGGCATCAGGTTGATGTCGGCGAGCGTCGGCTGTTTCCCGAGCAGCCACGGCCCCCGCTCGGCGAGCGTCTGCTCCATCAGCCTGAAGGCGCGCTCATAGGCCGCGATCGCGTGCAGCACGAACGGCGAATGCACGCCGTGCTCGTAGGTCGATTTGAAGCGGTCGGTGCGGCGCGGGTCGCCGACATTGCGGAAGCGCTTTTCGCGCAGCTCCGGGCTCATGCTCCGCATCCGCTCGCGGAACATCGCCGAGAAGCTCAGCTCGGTCGCGCCGTCGAACAGGCCCTCGTCGACGAACTTGCTCCACAGCCGCATCCGCGCCCGCTCGGCCGGCGTCGAAGGCATCAGCGGCGGATCGGGAAACGTCTCGTCGAGGTATTCGCAGATCAGCGTCGACTCGATCACCGGCGTGCCGTCGTGCACCAGCGTCGGCACCACGCCCTTGGGATTGAGCTTGAGATAGTCCGGGTCGTACTGCTCGGTCTTGAACAGGTCGACCCGCCGCGCCTCCCAGGTGAGGCTTTTTTCGACCAGCGTGATGCGGACCTTCTGGCAGCAGACCGAATTGCCGAAGTCGTAGAGAATGAGCATGCGCGAACCCGGATCAATGTTGGGGCAGGCACGTTATTGAACAATTCGCATCGCGTCACCGGTCGGACCCCCGGCGCGACTTCCGGTCAGGTCGCGGCGACGGCGCGCCGCAGCGCGGTCCGGAGAGCGGCCGAGTCGTCCACCCCGAACGCCAGCTCGAACTTCTTCTGCGCCTCGCGCCACTGCCCCATCGCGGCCTTCAGCTTCGCCTGTCCCGCCGCGGTGAGCGTCAGCCGCCGCGTCCGGCCGTCGTCGCCCGCGCCGATGGTCAGGAGCTTGTCGCGCGCGAGCGGCTGCACCGCGCGGCCGAGCGTGGTGCGGTCCATCACCATCGACTTCGCCAGCTCGTTGATCGACAGCGGCCCGAGCCGGCTGAGCTTCGCCAAAATCGAATACTGTGTGGTCTTCAGTCCGACCGCGGCGAGATAGCCGTCATAAATCTGGCTGACGTGGCGCGCCGCCTGGCGCAACGCGAGGCAGTTGCACTCGGCGGATTCGAGGGCCGGGGCCGGTTGCTTTTGCATGGCTCGTATTCCTGAAACCGGGCGGCCGATCGGGCCGGTCCCCTTGGCAATAGGTGCATATGCGCTTATCAAAGGTCAAGGGAAAGGTGCGTATGCACCTTTTGTTCGGGCTTTGCAGATTGGCTTTGCAGAAAGGGCGTTTTCATGGACCCGCGGACCCGGATGCTGCTGGAGGCCCCGGTCGGCTCGACGATCGTCAGGCTCGCGCTGCCGAACGTGGTGGTCATGGTGGTGCAGGCCTCGATCGGGCTGATCGAGACCTATTTCGTCGCCAGGCTGGGGCTTGATGCGCTGGCCGGCATGGCGCTGGTGTTTCCGCTGTTCATGCTGCTGCAGATGGTGTCGGCGGGTGCGATGGGCGGCGGCATCCTGTCGGCCGTCGCCCGGGCGCTGGGCGCGCAGCAGCGCGAGCGGGCGAACGAACTGGTCTGGTCTGCGGTCGCCATTACGGTCGTGCTCGGCGCGCTGACCACGGTCGCGGCGCTGCTGTTCGGCCCAAAGCTCTACGCGCTGATGGGCGGGCGTGACGGTTCGCTGGCGGCGGCGACGACCTACTCGACGCTGGTGTTCGCCGGCGCCATTCCGCTCTGGCTGTTCAACTCGTTGGCGGCGGTGATCCGCGGCACCGGCAACATGCTGTTCCCGGCGGCGGTGATCAGCGTCGGCGCCGTGTTTCTTGTCCCGCTGTCGCCGCTGCTGATCTTCGGCCTCGGACCGGTGCCGCAGCTCGGCATTGCCGGCGGTGCGGCCGCGGTGCTGCTCTATTACGTGATCGGCTGCGCGATCTTCATCTGGTACATCTGGTCCGGCCGCGGCGTGCTCAAGCCCGCGCGCGTGCCGCCGAAGCTCGCCTGGGAGCCGATGCGCGACATTCTCCGCGTCGGTCTCGCTTCGACCATCTCCAGTGTCTCGACCAACGTCACCATCGCGACCGCGACCGGCCTCGCCGGTCTCGTCGGGCCTGCGGCGGTTGCCGGCTACGGCACCGGCGCGCGGCTGGAATATCTCCTGGTGCCGCTGGTGTTCGGCCTCGGCGCGCCGGTTGCGGCGATGGTCGGCACCTCGATTGGCGCGGGGCGGCGGGACCGCGCGCTCAAGGTCGCGTGGACCGGCGCAGCCATCGCCTTCGGCATCACCGGGGCGATCGGGCTTGCGGCGGCGCTGTTCCCGGCGGCGTGGCTGTCGCTGTTCGGCCACGACCCGAAGATGATCGAGGTCGGGACCAGCTACCTGCACATCGTCGGCCCGGTCTACGGCTTCTTCGGCGCGGGACTGCTCCTGTATTTCGCCTCGCAGGGCGCGGGCCGCGTCGGCTGGGCCGTGCTGATCGCGGTTGCGCGCGTCGTCATTGCCGCAGGCGGCGGCTGGTTCGCGGTCCGGAGTTTCGGTGGCAGCACCGGACTGTTCGCGGTGCTCGCCGGGGCGATTGTGGTCTATGGCGTCGCCAACGTGGTGGCCGTGGCGAGCGGCTCGTGGTTCGCGGAGCCGAAGCCGAAAACCGTGCCGGCCGTGCAGCCTTCGTGAGGAGAGTTGTCATGACGACCGAAACGCTGACGGCCCGGCCGCTCTATCTCGAGGATCTCGTGCCCGGAGCAATTCACTGGTCGGACGGCGAGCCGCAGGAGATGGACGCCGGGAGCATCAGGGCCTTTGCCCGGCAGTTCGATCCGCAGCCGTTTCATCTCGACGAGGCTCTGGCGGGCGCGACCTTCTTCCGCGGGCTTGCGGCGAGCGGCTGGCACACCGCGGCGGTGACGATGAAGCTTTTGGTCGAGGGCGGTCTGCCGCTCGCTGGCGGCATCGTCGGGGCCGGCGTCGAGGAGGTGCGCTGGCCGCGCCCGGTCCGGCCGGGCGACCGCCTCCGCGTCGAAACCGAGGTGCTGGAGGTCCGGCCGTCGCGGTCCAGGCCGGAGCAGGGGCTCGCGAAGGTCCGCACCACGACGCTCAACCAGCGCGGCGAGCCGGTTCAGGTCATGACATCGACTTTGGTCGTACAACGCCGGACATCTTCGCCCGTGTGACAGATTCATGTTGCAACGCGACATGAAAGATGCTGCACTGCAATTGTCGGGTCACAGAGGAAAAGTGATCCATGGCAGGTGCAAATACCGCAGGTGCAGACACGGTGAGTGCCAACCGCCTCAGAAAACAGGCCGAACGTTGCCGGGCCTTGGCCAAGCAGACCCACGACGACGATGGGCGCCAGCGCTATCTCCGTCTGGAGCAGATGTATCTGCAACTCGCCGATGCTGAGGAGCGGACTGCCGCGCCGGGAACCGGCGCAGTCCAGCCCGCCGCCTGAGTTCCGGAAGCCAATTCTCCGCGCGCAGGCTCACTCGAGCTTGATGTTGGCGGCCTTCACCACTTTGGTCCACTTTTCGATTTCGGCGCGCAGGAAGGCGTCGGTCTCCGCGGGCGTCATCGACATCGTCTCGGTGTCCTGTTTTGCCCAATAGGCCTTCACGTCGGGCCGCGCCAGCATCGCCCTGATCTCGGCGTTGAGCAGGTCGACGACCGGCTTCGGCGTTCCGGTCGGCGCCATGATGCCGAACCACCCGGTGTGCTCGTAGCCCGGCACGCCGGCCTCCGACACCGTCGGCACGTCCGGCAGCGCGTTCGAGCGCTTGGCGCCGGTGACGCCCAGCGCGCGGACCTGGCCTGCCTTCACATTGGGCGCGACCGAGGGCACCTCGTCGAACATCATCTGCACGTGTCCGCCGATGATGTCGTTGCGTGCGCCGGTCGAGCCCTTGTAGGCGACGTGCAGGATGTCCGTGCCGCTCATCAGCTTGAACAGCTCGCCGCCGAGATGCTTGTTCGAGCCGGGGCCGGACGACGCATAGGTCAGCGCGCCGGGCTTCGACTTCGCAAGCGCAATCAGCTCGGTCACGGACTTCGCCGGCACCGCGGGATGCACCACGAGTATCGCATCGGTCGAGAAGGTCATCCCCACTGGCACGAAATCGCGCATCAGCACGTACGGCTTGTTGGTGCTGAGGATCTCGAGGTTGACATGCGGCGAGGCGACGACGAGCAGGGTATAGCCGTCCGCTGCCGCCTTGGCGGCCTCGGCGGTGCCGATGATGCCGGCCGCGCCGGGGCGGTTCTCGATGAAGAACGACTGCTTGAACCGCTCGCCGAGCTGCTGCGCGATGTAGCGGCCGACCAGATCGGCAGGCCCGCCCGCGCCGAGCGGCACGATCATGCGAACCGGGCGCTCCGGCCACTGTCCCGCGGTCTGGGCGGCGGCGGGCAGGGCGGTGGCCGCAACGACCGCGATCGTCATAGCGAGGCGACGCCCGAGATTGAGATGGCGCAGATCGACTTGGCGCATGGTTTCCTCCCGCAGGCCGGTTGCGCGGCGTCTTTGCGCCGCTGTCCGGCCGTCCAGGCCACCTTTTTACCCCACAAACCGCCCGGCGCGATATCCGTGGCCGGATATCCATGCCCATGCCCATACCCATGCCATGCCCAAGCCATGCCCAAAGCGCAGCGACGGGGCGGCGCCGATGCCGGTTTACACAACAACGATCACGGCCGACCCGCTGCCAGGCGGTTGCGCACCACACCGATGTGATTGCGCAACAGATACAGCAGGCTTTCATACGCGATCGGCATCCTGAGCTGGTTCGCCTGGCTCTCGAGGTGGTCGAGGCGCGCCATCAGTTCCGCGGTCTTGGCCGCTCCTCCGCCCGTGATCTCGTCCTCGAGAAATCTCAGCTCGCCATACAGCCGCGCGATCTTGCGGCGCATCATCCAGCCGTACAATGCGGGCAGGAACCGCATCATCGGGTAGAGCACGGCGACGATCGGGATCAGCAGGACGAGCAGGCGTCCGACCAGCGACGCCATCCAGAACGGAAGGTTATTCTGCAGGAACGGCTGCCCGGATTTGTAGAACTGCACGGCCTCGTTGGAGAGCGGCAGCTCGATGCTTTCGGCTGCCGGGAAAGCCCCGCTGCGATTGAACATCGTCACCCCGGAGTGGACCTGCTCCGCGGTGCTCAGCAGAAGGTACTGGATCGCAGGATGCAGATCCTTGCGCACGGCCAGGCTCGCCTTGGATGCGAACAACGTGACGTCGGCCGGCGGTAGATCCTTGGCAAGGTCGCCGACGCCCCGCGGCACCACAGCCTTGCTCAGGAACGGATAGAGCGCGACATAGGCGTCCGCGCGGGCCATGTTGAGAAGCGCGATGTGTTCGTCGGCAATGAGTTGCTGGACCACCGGCGCGTCCCACGATGCGAGCATGGCCGCGGCATCGATCTCGCCGGCGAGGAGCTTGTCGGCGGCCTCCTGCGGCGGGAGCGCCAGAAACTCGGCAAAGCCCTGATCGACATTGTTGCGCTCGAGCAACTGGACGATCAGCGCGTGTGACCCGCCGCCGACCGGTCCGATGGAAACCTTCCGGCCGCGAAAGGCGGCCAGCGTCTCGCCCTGCAAGCCGCCGCGATGGAAGATCCACAGCGGCTCGTAGAACAGCGTTCCAAGCGACTCGAGCTCGCCCGGCTGCTTGCCGACGGTGCCGCCCTGCACCAGCGCGATATCCACGCCGGAGCGCGGATCGCGCAGCAGCGCCAGGTTTTCCACGCTGCCTGCCGTTGCGACGAGCTTGAGCTCCACGCCCTTTTCGGCCAGCAACGCCCGATATCGTTTGCCGAGCTCCTGGTAGCCACCCCCCTCGGGCCCGGTCGCCATCGTGATCGTGCGTGGCGGCACGGTGCTCACCAGGAAGACCGCAGCGAAGGCGATGGCGCCCGCCGTCACGGCGATCGTAACGACGTGCCAATTCGCCCGCAGAAATTCCCTGGCAGCCATGAGAGGCGTGTCACGCGCTCCCGCAACGCGATGGATGATCCGGCGGTCGGACCATACAAACTTGTCGACGGCCGCGCGAGCCCTCGGAAAAGCGGAACGCTTCGCTCTGCCGCAACCGGAGATCCGGCAACTGCGGCCGACGCATGGGCGCGCCCGCCTAAGCCACCCTCTTGCCCCACAGCCGCTGCGAGGCGATGTCGGCGCCCTCGCGCAGCGACTTCAGCTTCAGCCACACCACCGGCTCGATCACCCATTCGCGCTTGGTGAACGTGCCGAAGCCGCAGTCGGTCGAGGCGATCACCCGCTCGCGGTCGCCGACCGCCGCCACCGCCTCCTCGATCCGCCGCGCCACCACCTCGGGATGCTCGACGAAGTTTGACGTGGTCTCGATCACGCCGGGAATGAGCAGCATGTGCGGCGGCAGCTTGTGCTGCTTCAGCGCCGCATATTCGTGCGCGTGGCGCGGGTTGGAGAACTCGATCGTCAGCGCGCCGACGTTGGCGGTGTAGAGCGCCGGCAGGATCGTCTCCAGCGGAATGTCGTGGATGTGCGGGCCTTCCCAGTTGCCGTAGCAGACATGCAGCCGCACCCGGTCGCGCGGGATGCCCTCGATGGCCTTGTTGATCGCGGCGACATGGCGCTCGCAGCGCTTGACGAAGTCGCTGTCGGAGAGATCGCGATACATCATGGTGCGGTCCATCGCGAGGTCCGGCGCATCGATCTGCAGAATGAGCCCGGCCTTGTGCACCGCCTGGTACTCCTTGCTCATCTCGCGCGCGATCGCGTCGAGGTAGGCGTCGTGCGAGTCGTAATAGGCGTTGAGCATCGTCGTCGAGATGATGCCGGGCGAGGCCGCGGTCATGAAGCGCTCGGAGAACGCGCCGAGCTCGCCGGCGATCCGGTTGAAGCGCGCGGTCTCCTCGGTGATCGGCTTGAGGTCGACATATTTGATGTCGGCCTGGGCCTCCGGCGCGCCCTGCTGGCTCTTGGTCGGGTTCGGAAACCGGCGCATCAGGTAGGCGAGCAGCTCGGGAAACTCCTCGAACTCCTGGCCGCGGCGGCGCTTCGACACGCCGGCAAAGCCGGTCATGCGCTGCGGCACGTAGGTCTGGAAGCCGATCCGGCCCTGCTCGCCGTCGTTGCCGACGTCGATGCCGGCCTCGATCTGCGCCTGCACCACGTGGCGCACCGCGTTGTCCATGGCCGTGGTCAGCGCCGCCGGCTCGTACGGCTTGCCTTCCTCCTGCGCCATCAGGAGGTCGGAGAGCTTCTCGTTGCGCGGCAGGCTGCCGACATGGGTGGTGAGGATGCGGTCCCGGCTCGAAATCATTCTGGCGCTCCCGTCAGGCCTGGTGTTTTTTGGCGGCCGCCACCATAGCCGCAGTCGCAACCGGATGTCAGGCACCGGGCTCATAGCCTGGGCTCACAGCCTGGGCTCATAGCCCTGGGCTCGGCGCCCATGGGCAATGGCCCCGCCGCTGCGGTTCGCTTAAGCTCCGCCTGTCGCAATGGCCTGGAAGATCATGCCGCCGCGTCCCGAACCCATTCTGTTGGCCGCGGTGTTCGTGCTCGCGGGCGTGCCGCACGCGGCGGCGCAGCGCTGTCCGCCGAACTCGCATCCGGAGGCCGTCGCCTTTGCGGGAAACCTGCAGACCGCGCGATGCTTCTGCGATCGCGGCTTCACCCGTGTCGATGGTGTCTGCGTGCCGGTGCGGCGTCCCGCCGACCGGCCGCCGCCCGACGATCCGAGCCGCGTGCTGGTCGCGCCGATGCCGTTTCGCTAGCAGCCCGCCAGGCGCTCTCGCCGATCGCGTGTCCGCTCAATAGGTCTCGACGTGGTATCGCCCTTGCGCGCGCATGTCGGCCCGCAGCGCCGGCCAGCCGACCTCGAGATCATTGCAGATCGCGGCGAAGGCCTCGTCCACGCCGCTTTCCATGCCGCGCAACCCGCAGAGATAGATATGCGTGTGCGGGTGTTTCAGCAGGATGCCGACCTCGTTCGCCTTCTCGCGCATCAGGTCCTGCACATAGACCTTCGGCTGTCCGGACATTCGCGAATAGGCGAAGTGCTTGCGCAACAATCCGTCCGGCACCTTCTGCAGCGGGCCGAAATAGGGAAGCTCTTCCGGACGGCGGGCGCCGAAGAACAGCATCATGCGGCCGGGCGCCTCCCGCATCGCGCGCCGCCTTCGCTCGGTGAAAGCCCGAAACGGAGCGGAGCCCGTGCCGGTGCAGACCATCAGGATGTTCGCCGTGGGATCGTTCGGCATCAGGAATGTCGCGCCGAACGGGCCGGTCACCTGCACCCGGTCGCCTTTCTTCAGATCGCAGATGTAGTTGGAGCAGACGCCGTCGGGCTCACGCTTGACGGTGAGCGCGAGGTTGTTCGTGTTCGGCTTCTCGCCGTCGCGGGAACTCGCAACCGAATAGAGCCGCACCCGGTGCGGCGCGCCGCTGGCATCAGTGCCGGGCGCGACGATGCCGACGCTTTGTCCCTCCAGCACCGGAAACGTGACGTCGCCAAAATCCAGGATCACATGGCGCACGTCGTTGTCGGCGTCCGGTGCCGTGAGCCGGAAATTGCCGGTGACCGTCGCGAGCGCGGGGCGCTGCCGGTTGTAGAGGTTGACCTGTGGGCTTGCCGCCGATGCCGGCGCGACGCTCTTGCCGCCGGTGCCGAGATGCGCCTCGGCAATCAGCCGTCCGGCCTCGTCGTCGACGGCTTCGACGGGTTCGGCCGCTCGAACCTCCTCTTGCGCCGGAAGCTCGCTCCAGCCGAACTGGTCGTCGACGCTGTAGCGCGCGCTCACCAGCCGCCAGTTGTCGATCGCGCCGGTCGGGCAGGGCGAGATGCAATCGAGGCAGAAATTGCACTTGTCCGGATCGACGACATAGTTGTTGTCGTCATGGGTGACCGCATCGACCGGGCAGGTTTCTTCGCAGGTGTTGCAGCGGATGCAGATTTCCGGGTCGATGACATGCTGCTTGTCGAATGAACGGGCGGCGGCCGGGGCCTCCGCTGCCGGATTGATCGCCTGGGTCATGTCGCCTGCTCTCAATTCGATGCCGCAATCGACCCCGGCCCATGCTCTTGCACGTCAGGCCGGCGTGCCGGGTTCGGACCGGAAGCGTTGCGCGACATGCATTATAATGCAATCTGCCGATATGCAATATATTTCATGATCACTTTTGTGGTCGGGCGGAATTCGCTGTCCCCGCCGGTTCCACATTGTCGCCGATGACCGGGATTTCTTGGCATCAGCCGGGGCGGCAGGCCCGTTTCGCAATCGGGCCATGGGCCATGGGGCGAAACCGGGAGTTGCCAACGAGCGGTAATATGCATGATAATGCAGGTCGCGAAGGTGCGGTGCTGCTTGCAGCGACAACAGGCCGTGGCGGGATGAACCAGGGATCCGAGGCTGCCGTCTTCAGGCGGGCGACGCATGCGCGTCGCGGCGCCGTCCCGCGCGACGGCAAGCTTGCGGCCGACCTCCTCGCGCGCAAACTGAATGCCGGCCGCGGGCGGCAAGCCTGCACCCGATGCGCGCGGCGTCGGCCGCAGGATCAGACCAAAGTCGCAGACGCCGCCGCTCGTGACGCGATGTCGCGGGCGTTGCGGGAGCACGTCAAAAACCGGCTTGCGCCCGGCAAATACCCGCGCTGGATCGCGTTTCGGGCTGACCTGGCCAAGGCGGCAACCGGCCGGATTCGGCGCTTCAAATTGCGCAGCGAGGCCGCGCCGCGCTAAGATTTCTCCCAACAGGTTCTTTTGGAGGGGTTTGTCCATGAAACGTACGTTCCTTGCTTCCTGCGCCCTGGCGGCGCTGGCGCTCGCCGCGGCTCCGGCCACGGCGCAGCAGAAGACGATCAAGATCGGCTTCGTCTCGACGTTCAGCGGACCGGTGGCGGCGATCGGCAACGACATGCGCAACTCGTTCGAGCTCGCGCTCGACCATCACGGCCGCAAGATCGGCGGCCTGCCGGTCGAGGTGATCTACGAGGACGACCAGATCAAGCCGGAAGTCGGCGTGCAGAAGACCCAGAAGCTGATCGAGTCCGACAAGGTCGATTTCCTCGTCGGCTACATCTGGTCGAACGTGGCGCTCGCTTCGCTTAAGCCGATCGTCGACTCCAAGACCTTCACGCTCATCACCAACGCCGGCGCCTCGCAGATCTCGGGCGAGCTGTGCTCGCCCTACGTGTTCACGACCTCGTGGAACAACGACCAGACGCCGCAGGCGGTCGGCCTCTACATGAACCAGAAGAACGTCAAGAAGGCGTTCCTGATCGGCCCGAACTACGCCGCCGGCAAGGACATGCTGGAAGGCGTGGCCGCGACCTTCAAGGGCGAGGTGATCGGCCGCGAGCTGACCGCCTGGCCGAACCAGCTCGACTTCTCCGCCGAGCTGTCGAAGGCGCGCGCGGCGCGGCCCGACGCGATCTTCGCGTTCTATCCCGGCGGCGCCGGCATCCAGTTCGTGACGCAATATGCGCAGTCGGGTCTGAAGGGCCAGATCCCGCTCTACACGGCGTTCACCATCGACTCGCTGTCGCTGCCACGGCTCAAGGACCTCGCGATCGGCGTCCCCGGCGCCCAGCAGTGGGTGCGCGACCTGCCGAACCCCGCCAACAAGAAGTTCGTCGACGACTTCCGCGCCAAGCACAAGAGCGACCCGTCGTTCTACGGCGCGCAGACCTATGACGCCGTCCCCTTGCTCGACAGCGTGGTCACCGCGGTCAAGGGCGACCTCACTAAGAAGGACGAGATGCGGCGCGCCGCCGAAAAGGCCGACTTCAAGTCGGTGCGCGGCAACTTCAAGTTCGGCCCGAACCACGTCCCGATCCAGAACTTCTATCTCCAGGACACGGTGAAGGAGGGCGACGAGTACCGGCTGAAGACCGTCGCCACCATCGTCGAGAACGACCAGGACAAGCACTGGCAGAAGTGCAAGATGCCGAACTGATCGGGCATCGGCGTCAACGGGCGGCAGGAGCGCATGCGCTTCTGCCGTCTTGTTTTTGGGGGCGATGTCGTGGCCTGATCGCATCGGGGATGCGAGGGGGCCGGGCGCAAGGGCCGGCGCGGGACCATGTTGTACCTGATCGAACAGTGCCTGAACGGCATCCAGCTCGGCATGCTGCTGTTTTTGCTGGCGGCGGGCCTGACGCTGATCTTCGGCATCATGGATCTGGTCAATCTGGCGCACGGCTCGCTCTACATGCTCGGCGCCTACTTCGCCGCGACCTTCATCGCCCTGACCGACAGCTTCCTGCTGGGCCTTGGCCTCGGCCTGATCGCGATCCTGATCGCCGGCATGGTCCTGGAGGTGATCGCGATCCGCCCGCTCTACGGCCGCGACCATCTCGACCACGTGCTCGGCACGTTCGGCCTGTTGATCTTCTTCAACGAGCTGGTGCGGCTGATCTGGGGCCCGGAAGGCCGCACCATCTCGCTGCCGATGGAGATGCTCACCGCGGTGCAGGTGCTGCCCGGCATCTACTATCCGCTCTACCGGCTCGTCATCATTCTCGCCACGCTCGCGGTCGCGCTCTTGCTCTACGTGCTGGTGATGCGCACCCGCATCGGCATGCTGATCCGCGCCGGCGCCTCCAACCGCGAGATGGTCGGCGCGCTCGGCGTCAACATCAAGCTGCTCTACACCCTGGTGTTCGGGCTCGGCGCCGCGCTTGCGGGCTTCGCCGGCATGATTCAGGCGCCGATCTCGTTCGTGCAGATCGGCATGGGCGAGAACATCCTGATCCTCGCCTTCGTCGTCATCATCATCGGCGGCATCGGCTCGATCCGCGGCGCCTTCGTCGCCGCCGTCATCGTCGGCCTGATCGACACCATCGGCCGCGCCTTCCTGCCGGACGTGATGCGGATGTTCCTGAGCTACAGCGCCGGCTCGAGCCTTGGGCCCGCGCTGTCGTCGATGCTGATCTACACGCTGATGGCGGCGATCCTGGTGTTCCGGCCGGAAGGCCTGTTTCCGGCGTCCAGCAAATGACCGCCTGGCTATATCTTCCTTTCTCTTGTCCCGGGCGCAGCGCAGCGCGAAGCGGTGCCACACGCGCGTTTACGCGCGTCTTCGACGCGCTATGGCAGACCCGGGACCGTTCCAAAGGCAGTGTCCGTAACGGTCCCGGATCAGCGGTGCACCGCTGCGCGCTGCGCGCTTCGCGCTGCACCGCATCCGGGGCGCGTGCCGAGAGATCCAGCACATGACCGCCTGGCTCACCCCCCGCAACGCCGTCGTCGCCGGCCTGATCGCGATCCTCGCGCTGATCCCGGTCTATGCCGCCGCGACCGGCAACACCTTCCTGATGACGCTGTTCACCCGCATCGTCATTCTCGGCATCGCCGCCGTCAGCCTCAACCTGATCATGGGCTTCGGCGGCATGGTGAGCTTCGGTCACGCCGCCTATCTCGGCATCGGCGGCTATGTGGTCGGCATTCTCGCCAAGGAAGGTATCGACACCGGCTTCGTGCAATGGCCGCTGGCGCTTCTCGTGTCCGGCCTGTTCGCGCTCGGCGTCGGCGCGCTGAGCCTGCGCACCCGCGGCGTCTACTTCATCATGATCACGCTCGCCTTCGCCCAGGTGGTCTACTACGTCGCCAACGGCCTCGACCGCTACGGCGGCGACGACGGGCTGACCATCCAGCGCCGCAGCGAGTTCGCAGGCCTGCTCAACCTGTCGAACCGCACCGCGTTCTACTATCTCTGCCTCGCGCTGCTGCTCGCCACCGTCTACCTCGTCTGGCGCATGGTCAATTCGCGCTTCGGCCTGGTGATCCAGGGCGCGCGCTCCAACGAGCGGCGCATGCGCGCCATCGGCATTCCGACGTTCCGCTACAAGCTGACCTGCTTCGTGATCGCCGGCGTCCTCTGCGGGCTCTCCGGCGTGCTGCTCGCCAACCACACCAACTTCATCAGCCCGGCGCTGATGCACTGGACGCGCTCCGGCGACCTGATCGTCATGGCGGTGCTGGGCGGCATGGGCAGCGTGTTCGGCCCGGTGATCGGCGCGATCGCGCTGCTCGTGCTCGAGGAGGCGCTGCCGCACCTGATCGGCTTCGTCACCCATGTGTTCACCGGCAAGGAGATCGCCGCCGCCAAGGAATACTGGCAGCTGCTCCTCGGCCCGATGATGCTCCTGATCGTGCTCTACGCCCGCGGCGGCATCGACAGTCTGCTGGCGAGGTCCCCCCGTGGCTGACGCGCTGCTCAGGGTCGAAGGCCTGACCAAGCGCTTCGGCGGCGTGGTCGCGTCCGACAATGTCGGCCTCGACGTGGCGCCGGGCGAATTGCACGCGATCATCGGCCCGAACGGCGCCGGCAAGACCACGCTGATCGGCCAGCTCACCGGCGAGATCGTGCCCGACGCCGGCCGCATCCATTTCGACGGCCGCGACATCACCGCACTGCCGGTCTATGACCGCAGCCTGACCGGGCTTGCCCGCTCGTTCCAGATCACCTCGCTGTTTCCGAACTTCACCGCGTTGCAGAACGTGGCGCTGGCGGTGCAGGCCCATGCCGGCCATTCGTTCCATTTCTGGCGCGACGCGCGCAGCGAAGCGGCGTTGCGCGAGCCGGCGCGGGCGGCGCTCGAGCGGGTCGGCATCGGCCACCGCGCCGACGCGGTGGTCGCCCGCATGAGCCACGGCGAGCACCGGCAGATCGAGCTGGCGATGGCGCTGGCGACCCGGCCGCGGATGCTGCTGCTCGACGAGCCGATGGCGGGCCTCGGGCCGGACGAGTCGGCGCGCATGGTCAGGACGCTGCGCGAGCTCAAGCGCGAGCTGACCATCCTCCTGATCGAGCACGACATGGAGGCGGTGTTCGCGCTCGCCGACCGCATCACCGTCCTGGTCTATGGCCGCGTCATCGCCTCGGGCGATCCGGCCGCGATCCGCGCCAATGCCGAGGTGCGGCAGGCCTATCTCGGCGAGCAGGAGGCGGTGACGCATGTCTGAACCGTCTAAGTCCGAGCCGCTGCTCGCCGTCGACAAAATCGAAACCCGCTACGGGCTGAGCCAGGTGCTGTTCGGCATCTCGCTGGCGATCTCCGCCGGCGAGATGGTGAC
>JAIESI010000015.1 GCA_019746135.1 Xanthobacteraceae bacterium | reverse complement strand
GTTTGCCGCCCGGTCGCAACCGGCGACCGGTGGTCCAGCAGGCTCCCTGCGCACAGGTCGTAGTGCCCATAGAGCGGGGTCCGAGGCTTCCCGGGAGTCCAGCCGGCTGAGCCGGACCCGCAGGCGCACCGTTCCTGCCTCTGCCAAACAGGAGCCACCCGGATGGCGCCCCTCAACAGTCAGGATGAATAGAACAAATAGAGAACGTAGCGGGGCCTGTCAACCCATCGCCCACGGCGCGAACGAAAGCCCCCCCCCCCATCCCGATGGCCGGCTCGCCTAGGGCAGCAGCACGGCCGCGCCGTTCAGCCGCCCGGCGCGCAAGTCGTCGAGCGCGTCGTTGGCGCTCGCGAGCGGATAGGTCGTCACGTCGGTGACGGGCTTCGCCTCGGCGACAACGCGAAAGAAGCCGGCGCCATCCTGCCGCGTGAGATTGGCGACCGACACCACCTGCCGCTCCTCCCAGAGCAGCCGGTAGGGAAAGGCCGGAATGTCGCTCATGTGAATACCGGCGCAGACCACGCGCCCGCCCTTGCGCACCGCCTTGAGCGCCGCCGGCACGAGCGCGCCGACCGGCGCGAAGATGATCGCGGCGTCGAGCGGCTCCGGCGCAGATTGGTCCGAGCCGCCGGCCCATACCACGCCGAGCCGCAGAGCGAACGCCATGCCGCTCTCGTCGCCCGGCCGCACGAAGGCAAACACCCGTCGGCCCTGCCAGCGCGCCACCTGGGCAATGACGTGGGCCGCGGCACCGAACCCGTAGAGGCCAAGGGTCCGCGCCTCGCCGGCCATCACCAGCGAACGCCAGCCGATCAGGCCGGCGCACAGCAGCGGCGCGAGCGCCGCGTCATCGCCCGCTTCGCCGAGCGGAAAGATATAGCGTGCATCGGCGATGGCCTGCGTGGCGTAGCCGCCGTCACGGGTGTAGCCGGTGAACAGCGGCCGGTCGCAGAGGTTTTCCCGCCCGCTCAGGCAATAGGGACAGGTGCCGTCGGTCGCGCCGAGCCAGGGCACGCCGACGCGTTCGCCGATCCGCAAGCCTGTCACGCCCGAGCCCAGCGCATCGATGCGGCCGACGATCTCGTGACCGGGGACGAGCGGCAGCTTCGGCTCCGGCAGCTCACCATCGACCACGTGCAGGTCGGTGCGGCAGACGCCGCAGGCCGACACGGCAAGCCGCACCTCGCCCGGCCCCGGCGCGCAGTCCGGCCATTCCCGCATCTGCAGGCGCTCGCCCGGACGCTCCAGCACCATCGCGCGCATCGCCGTTCGCTCGTTGATCGCGGCGGCGGCATGATAGCATTGCCGCGACGGCCGGATTGATCCCGGTCAAGGCGGCAACGGAAAGCACAGGGAACAGTCCATGGAAGTCGATCTGCCGGAGGTCGTGGCCGAGGTCACCGCCGCCTTCAACCGCTACGAAAAGGCGCTGGTGACCAACGACGTCGCGGTGCTGGACGACACCTTCCGCGTCGATCCCCGCACCATCCGCTACGGCACGCAGGAAATCCTCTACGGCTTCGACGAGATCGCCGCGTTCCGCGCCGCGCGCGTGCCGGTCGGACTGATGCGCAGCATCTCGAAGACCGTCATCACCACCTACGGCCGCGACTTCGCCGTAGCCTCGACGCTGTTTCATCGCGAGACCATGCCGGGCAAGGTCGGGCGGCAGATGCAGACCTGGGTGCGCTTTCCCGACGGCTGGCATGTGGTTGCGACGCATGTGAGCGTCATCGACGAGAAGGACGTGTGGAAGAAGCCGTAGCGTCGCGTTCCGTCGCCGGAGAGCGAACGTCCGAACCGCAACACCAGCCGGTCTTCCAATTCACATCCCGACGGCAGGCATCGCTTCCATAGCCCGCTGCTATCTGCGGCGATGCTATGTCCTCTCCGCGCCGGCACGGAGGTGAATTTGACGAACTCGACTTCTTCCGTTCGCCCGACCGGTGCCGAACCACTACGAAACAAGCTGTCCGCCTATCGCGAAAGAAGCGGCCAACTCCGGCCCGATTTCGCCCGAGCCTATGACGACCTCGTCAACCGCCTCACGGCGCTGGACCGCGGTGAAGTTGGTCCCAAGGCCGGCGAACCGATGCCGCCGTTCAACCTGCCTGCCGAAACCGGCCGTATGGTATCGCTGACGTCGATGCTGCACGCCGGGCCGGTGGTGATCAGCATCAATCGTGGGCACTGGTGTCCTTACTGCAAGATCGAGTTGCGCTCGCTTGCGGCCATCCACGATCAGATCCGGCGGCTCGGCGCGCAGGTCGTCTCAATCATGCCGGACACCGCCTCCTTCACCGGCGATTATGTTTCGCAAAACGAATTGCCGTTTCCCGTGCTGAGCGACGTAGATCTCGGCTATTCGCTTTCGCTCGGCTTGATCTTCTGGGTCGGCGCAGAGATCCGCAGACTCTACGAAGCGGCCGGCGTCGAGCTCGAGAAGTATCACGGCAACCAAAGTCACTTTCTGCCGATGGCGGCGAAGTTCATCGTCGGCCGCGACGGCCTCGTAAAGGCGCGGCAGGTCAACATCGAATTCCGCGAGCGGATGGAGCCGGAGGAAATCCTTGCGGCGCTCGACGCGCTTCGCGGCGCCTGATGCCGCGCTTCAGATAGCGGCCTGCTATCGGAACGATCGGCGGACGATATTTCAGCTCACGCGTGGAAAGCGGCAATGTCCCGTCAACGCTCGATGGCGAGCGTTCTGCAAACGGGAGAATTCCGATGTCACTCAAAACCACCACCTCGCTCGCGATCGCCGCGGCGCTCAGCTCGGCGCTCGCCGCCGTGGCCGTGTCGCAGGCCGAGGCCGGCCCGAAGGAGAAGTGCTACGGCGTTTCGCTCAAAGGGCAGAACGATTGCGCGGCCGGCGCCGGCACGACCTGCGCCGCGACCTCAAAGGTCGACTACCAAGGCAACGCCTGGAAGCTCGTCGATCAAGCCACCTGCGTCACCACCAAGACGCCGTTCGGTCCGGGCTCGCTCACGCCAGTCAAGCGCCCGGCGTAAGGCCCGCGCCTCGCGGAGGCCGGCCGCTGGCCGGTTTCCGCGAAGGGCCCGCCGGCCGGTTGGGGAGGAAGCCATGACGACGCGTTCCCATTCGCGGACTTTCGATGCGGACATGCCCGTGCCGGCGGTCGGCGCCGGGCTCAAGCCGGAGCACGCCGAGGATATTTTCGCAGGCTTGCGACGCGCCGATTTCTTCGAAATTCACGCCGAGAACTACATGGGCGCCGGCGGCCCGCCGCATCACCTGCTGCAACGCATCCGCGCCGACTATCCGCTGTCGATCCACGGCGTGGGCCTTTCCATCGGCGGCACGGCGCCGCTCGACTGCGCGCATCTCTTGCGACTGAAGCGCCTCGTCGACGTTTACGAGCCGGCGCTGTTCTCCGAGCACCTGGCCTGGTCCACCCATGACGGCATCTTTCTCAACGATCTCCTGCCCCTCCCCTACAACGACATCTCGCTGGCGCATGTTTGTGACCACGTGAACGAGGTGCAGGATACGCTCGGCATGCGGATGCTGCTGGAGAACCCGTCGACTTACATCACCTTCGGCGCAAGCTCGATGACCGAGGTCGAATTCCTGCGCGCGGTCGCCCGGCGAACCGGCTGCGGGCTTCTGCTCGACGTCAACAACGTGCATGTATCGGCGGTCAATCACGGCTTCGACCTGGGGCTCGCGGCCAATTTCTATTTTTTCTCAGGCCTGAACCTCGCCGGCGCGCTGCTGGTCTATCTCACCATCCGCTCGACCATGCCGACGGCACCGGAGAGCGAGGCATTGCCGGCGTCCTTCAAGGTCTGGACACAGCACCTTCGCAACAGACCGTTGCGCGCCACGTTCGGCATCGGCTTCTGCATCCTGTTCGCGTTCATCGGCACGTTTACCTATGTGAACTTCGTTCTGGTGCAGGCGCCGCTGTCGCTGAACCGGATGGCGCTGGGCCTCGTCTATTTCGTGTTCCTGCCGTCGATCGTGACCACGCCGTTCGCAGGCGCTGTGGTGCAGCGCCTCGGCACACAGGCGACGATCTGGGGTGCGCTCGCTCTCGCCGGGCTTGGGTTGCCGCTGCTGCTCCTGCCCGCGCTTTGGGCGGTGGTTCTTGGCATGATGCTGGTGGGCGTCGGCACTTTTTTCGCGCAGGCCGCCGCGACCGGATTCGTCGGGCGTGCCGCGAGCGCGGACCGCGGCGCGGCGAGCGGCATCTATCTTGCGTGCTATTTCGCCGGAGGGCTGGTCGGCAGCGCCCTGCTCGGGCACCTGTTCGATGCGTTCGGTTGGCCCGCCTGCGTCCTCGGGATCGCGTTGGCGCTGTTGGCTGCGGGAATACTCGCGTTCCGGATGCGGCTTGACCTCGCCGGGCAATTCACTCGCCGCGAAACAGAAGATCGTGCGTGAATTCACCGAGATGCGCCACTGAGTCGAGCGCAAAAGTGAGCCGCTCACGACTGACGCGCGACAGCGGCCGCACCAGCACGGCGTTGGACGGCGGCACGCCCTGCTCGACATCCGCGACCTGCTGCGCGGCCAGCAGGTCGAGGAACGTGCCCTGCGCCTCCAAAAGCGCGTCGAGGTCCTCGGCCCCGCCGATGCGGAGCGCCTTGATGCCCTCGAGCCGCGCCGGCGTCGCGCGCCCGACCACGTGATGGCAGATCGCCAGCGCCCGCGCGGCGCTGACGATGCCGAACAGCCCGGACCGCTTGAGATCGATGCGGCCCTGCTCGGTGCGAATGCGGCGGAACAGCGTGAAGCCGGGCCCGACCGGTCCGGCGGCGTCGACCAGGAGCTTGGCGAACGCCGCCTGGCCCCTGGCCGCGTCGAACGCGTCGCGCCAGATCGTATCGACCAGCGCGGTATCGCCGTGAACGCCGAGCATGTCGAAGAAGATGTCCACCGCGAGCAGGTCGTCCGGACGGGAGCGGCCGATCCAGTGCGCGACGCGGTCCCGCCATGTTGCGACCGACCCGCGCCATTGCGGGTTCCTCGCCATCACTCCGCCCTTGCAATAGGGCACGCCGGCCTCGTGCAGGATGTCGGCGGCATGCGTGCCGAGCTGCGCGAACCAGCGGTCTTGCGGACCGTCCGGCGCGCCTTCGGCGAACACCAGCGCGTTGTCCTGGTCCATCGCCAGCAGGCTTTCGCCGCGGCCGGCCGAGCCCAGCACGGCAAACGCGTAGGCGCAGGGCGGACCGCCCTCGCCTGCCTCGCGCATCCGCCGCTCGGCCAGCACCGCGGCGCGCGCGCTCAGCGCACAGAGCCTGCGCGAGACGATCGCCGCGATCTGGCGGCCGGAGACGTCATCGGCGAGGAGCGCCGCGGCGGTGCGCGGCAGTTGCGACCAGGCGCCGGCAAGGCCGGCAACGTCGTCGGCCGCCTGGATCTCGTCGCCGAGCGCGATCGCGCCTTCGGCGCGCAGCCGCAGCATGTCGCGGGCCGACACCGCGCCGATCACGAAGCCCGCGGTATCCGTCACTCCAAGATGCCGCAGGCCGTGCCGGTTCATCCGTGCCACGCCGAGATAGCAGAACGAATCCGCGGCCACCGTGACCAGCGGATGGCTGGCGATGTCGCTCGCTGCGCTGGTCCAGCGCAGCAGCGCCGGCCTTGGCGAGCGCGCGCAGCACGTCGCGCTCGGTGACGATGCCGGTTTCGTCCGCTCGCACCGGCCGCCCACTGCCGTCGGGATGCACGAACAGCGACGACACGCGCTCGTCCATCATGCGTTGCAGCACACCGGCGAGCGGCGCATCCGGCGGCGTGAACCGGGCGGGCGCGCTCATCACGTCGGCGATCCGGTGGCGATAGGGATAGCTGTCGATGCGCGGCACGGGTGAAGCCCGGCCGCCATGCTGCACCGGCTCGGCCCAGCCGGCGCGATGCTGGGTTTCGAGCGTGGCGCTTCTGCCGCGGCAGGCGCGCTGGGCTTCGGCCAGCGTGCGGATCCCGATGTCACGCAGCTTCGGCACCAGCGCGAGAAAAATCCGGGCGGTGGTTTCAGCGTCGCCCGTGGCGGAGTGGCGCTTGGCCATCGGCACGCCGAGCCAAGCCGAGAGGCTCTCCAGCGAATAGCCGGCCAGACCGGGCGCGGCGACTTCGGCGAGCAGCCGCGTGTCGAGCGTCGGCGGCGGCTGCCAGACCACATTGGCGCGGGCGAACTCGCGCTTGAGCACCGCGAGGTCGAAGCCGAGAGAGTGGCCGATCAGCACCGGCGCGGCGAGCACCGCGGCGATGTCGGACGCCACGGCATGAAATCGCGGCGCGCCGGCAACGGCGGCATCGTCGATACCGTGAACCGCGACGGCGGCCTTGGGGATGGGCTCGCCCGGATCGATCAGGTTGCGAAACAGCGGCGGCGCATCGAGCCGGCCGCCGGCAATCCGCATCGCCGCGATCTCGACGATCCAGGCCTTGGCCGCATCGAGCCCAGTGGTCTCGGTGTCGACGACGACCGCGTCGACAGCCGCCAAAGCCGTGGCATTGCCGAGGCCCGCCATCGCGTTCGCTCCATCGCGGCCGGAGGCTGCGCGTTACGCCGAACGGCCGCTCAACATCGCCGCAAGCGCCGGTACGTCGGCGCGCTTTTCCAGGTCGGCGTGAATATTGATCGCCGTCACGCGCAGATAATTGCCGATGGTCGGAAACTCGGCGGTGCGAAGCTTCTCGTGGATCGGCATCAGATCGAAATATTTCTCGATGTACGGCTCGGGAATATCCTTCGCGCGTTTGGGCGCGTGCATGTTGATCCGCTGCAGATTGTTTTCGAGATCGAGCCGCAGCGCGCCCCAGTCCGATGCGCCGAGCGCCGCGGGCACCGGATAACCGTCGAACACCGACAGCGCCAGCGCACGGAGGGCGTCGAACTGCGCCTGGCGGTCGGCGGCCGCGGGCCGCAGCAGGCCCTCGGCCAGCTCGGTGACCATCGCGAGCCCGAGCGGATAGGCGCGCCAGCGCGACACCTCGACCGCATCCTTGAAGCCCTGCTCGGCAAACAGCACCTTGGCGTAGTGGCCGGCGCGGGCGCGCGAATACTCGTAGAGGCCCTTCTGCACAAGAAAAGCGGCGTTGCCGTCGATGAATTCAGCGAGCGCCTGCGGCGTTGCGACCGGCGGGGGGCGGCGCAGAAGATCCCGAAGAAAACCCAGAAGATTCATAGCGATGCTGCACCCGCTGCGTCAGATCGGCACGGCCCTGATCTGATAACACCAGACTTTTCCGTATCTTAGACCAAAGCCATGAGACAAAAGTCGTATAGGGCCCACCGGTTAGCCAATGTTAACCGTTAGGGTGCGGCTCCGCATAGGCAACGCGGGCCGCAGCAGGCGGGGGCCGCTGCATTCAGGTTTGCCGTCCCCCGAACATAACAGGCCCGGGCTCGCGCGCGCCCGCGCCACGGCAGGGAGGGCGAGCACCGATGGCTCAACCAGACAGTAAGGCCAATGACGAGGCGCATTGGGCAGCGACTACAAGGCTGATGTGGATCCACATCGGGCTTTGGGTGTTCTTCGGCTACGTCATCCACATGTTCGTGGTGCCGTTGAACAAGATCACCATTCCGATCCTCAACTTCCCGCTCGGCTTCTACATGGCCGCGCAGGGCTCGCTGATCGCGTTCGTGGTCATGCTGTTCGTGTTCGCGAAGCAGCAGGACAAGATCGACCGCGACCACGGCGTCGCTGAAGACGACTGACGGAGGATCGCATCATGGCAACGCAAGCCACCACCGGCGGTTCGTCGGACTTCATCAAGAACCTGGGGCGGATGTACGGCACCTATACGGGTGCTTTCGTCGGCTTCATCATCCTGATCGCGCTGCTCGAACTCGCCGGCGTACCCAACAAGGTGCTCGGCTACATGTTCGTCGGCTTCACCATCCTGGTCTACGCCGTGATCGGCGTCATGACCCGGACGGCGCAGGTCTCGGAATACTACGTCGCCGGCCGCGTGGTGCCGGCGTTCTACAACGGCATGGCGACCGGCGCCGACTGGATGTCGGCGGCCTCGTTCGTCGGCATGGCGGGCTCGCTGTTCCTGCTCGGCTATGACGGCCTCACCTGGGTGCTCGGCTGGACCGGCGGCTACGTGCTCGTCTCGGTGCTGATCGGCCCGTATCTGCGCAAGTTCGGCGCCTACACGGTGCCCGACTTCATGTCGTTCCGGTTCGGCGGCAACCTGGCCCGCTTCATCGCCGTGATCGTGCTGGTGTGCTGCTCGTTCACCTACGTGACCGCGCAAGTGTTCGGCACCGGCCTGATCGCCTCGCGCTTCCTCGGCATGGACTTCACGGTTGCGGTCTATGCGGGTCTCGCGGGCATTCTGCTCTGCTCGATGCTCGGCGGCATGAAGGCGGTGACCTGGACGCAGATCGCCCAGTACATCGTGCTGATCATCGCGTACCTGACGCCGATCGTGATCCTGTCGACGCAGAAGTACGGCATTCCGATCCCGGAACTGACCTACGGGCAGGCGATCGCGGACATCACGGCGCGCGAGCAGCAGATGCTGCAGACGGGCCTGGCGACGGCGGCGGGTCTCAAACCGCACATCCAGCCGTTCATCAACTACAGCCCGCTGAACTTCTTCGCCATCATGTTCTGCATGATGGTGGGTACGGCGTCGCTGCCCCACATCCTGATGCGCTACTTCACCACGCCGACCGTGCGTGAAGCCCGTCAGTCCGTGGCGTGGTCGCTGTTCTTCATCTTCCTGCTGTACTTCTCGGCGCCGGCCTATGCGGCGTTCTCGAAGCTGGAGGTCTACACCAACATCATAGGCCGCGATCTGGCTTCGATCCGGCCGTGGATGTTCACTTGGGGCGAGCTCGGCCTGATCCAGATTTGCGGCAAGAACGCCGCAAGCGTGGACGCGATCGTCGCCGCCTGTAAGGCGATCGCCGGTCACCCCGGCGTGGTCCGGCTGCAGGACTTCGTGATCAACACCGACGTGATCGTGCTCTCCACACCGGAGATCGCCGGCCTGCCGTATGTGATCTCGGGCCTAGTGGCAGCGGGCGGCCTCGCCGCCGCGCTCTCCACCGCTGACGGGCTCCTGCTCGCCATCGCCAATGCGCTCAGCCACGACGTCTACTACAAGATGCTCGATCCCAACGCGCCGACGGTTCGTCGGCTCACCGTTGCACGCGTGCTCTTGTTCTTCGTCGCCGTGGCAGCCGCATGGACCGCATCGACCAAACCCGCGGACATCCTGGCCATGGTCGGCTGGGCGTTCTCGCTGGCGATGGCCGGAAACTTCCCGGCGCTCGTCATGGGCATCTGGTGGAAGCGGGCGACGGCAACCGGCGCGATCTGCGGCATGCTCGCAGGCTTCGGGCTCTGCCTGTTCTATCTGGTGGTGACGCGCTACTTCCCGGGCTTCGGCGTGAAGTATGCGGGCATGAGTTCGCTGCTGAATGCGCAGACCGGCGCACCGCTGATCGCGGACATGGCGAAGGCCATGGCCGCGCCGAACGCGATGGAGGCGTTCCCGACGCTTGCCCATCCGCTCGCCAACAAGGTCGGCTGGTTCAACCTCAACAACATCGCTTGCGGGTTGCTGGGTGTGCCGGTCGGGTTCCTGACCATCTACGTGGTCAGCCTGATGGGCAAGGAGCCATCGGCGGAGATGCAGGCCTATGTGGACGAGATCCGCAAGCCGCGCGGCCGCACGGTGCTGGAAGAAAAGACCTGACCGGGCGACCGGAACGGTTCGGGAGCGGGGCCTGCGGGCCCCGCTCTTTTTTTCAGACGCTGCACCATCAGCGCGTACACAAGCGACGTCCGGATTGTCTTCACGCGGCTGAGACGAACCGATACTGTGCACGCACAGCTCGCCCGTTCGAGCCCAGACGAAGCAGAGCCAAGAGCCCGTGACCGGCAGTTCGCTCCTGACCCATTGGTACTTCCACCTGCCGAATTTCATTCTGGCGGCGATCATGTACACGCTGCTCGGCCGCGCGCTGCTCGGCCTGATCGTGCAGCCGGATTCGGAGAATTACATCTGGAAGGCATTCTGCCGCCTCACCGATCCGGTCGTCGCGGTGGTGGCGCTGGTCACGCCGAAGGCGACCGCGCCGGTCGTGATCTGGCTGTTCGGCTTCGTCTGGATGTTCTGGCTGCGCGTCGGCCTGCTTTATCTGTTCCTGGTGCTGGGGGCGGTCCCCAAAGCGGCGACCTGAGGCGCGCATGGAGCGGCATTTCTATTTCATCGGCATCGCCTTCTTCGGCATGATCAACGGGCTGTTCAACCAGCTGTTCCTGGTGTTCGCCTTGCTGCACGTGCAGATTCTCGCGCCGGCGCTCTTGTTCGGCAGCACCGGGATGACGCTGCTGTTCTCGTCGCTGATGGTTTCGACGGCGACCATCATCCTCGGCGGAATTCCCGCGGCGATCTACGAGCGCGTGACCGGACAGAAAGATGACTCGGACGTGGTGTCGCTGTGGATCTGGCTCGCCTGTACCGGAATACTGACGCTGCCGGCGATGGGAAATTTCATCCAGTTCGGCTTGTGACGCCACCGACCGCGGGTGACGCCGCCAATTGCCGGCCGTGGAACTCCATAGTAGCGTTCCGGCGCTGGGGACCATTCACCCGCCGCATCGGGCGCGGCGCATGGAAGGACCGCGCATCCATGGAAAACATGCGGCGTGTCGCCTATGAGACAGTGCTGCGAGCCTGCGCGTTCGGCTCGCTGGCGATCTTTTGCGTCATGATCGGCATGTCGTTCATGCCCAAGCTCTCGTTCCAGGCCGGCGGATTTCTGACGACGCTGATGACCGCGATCCTGGTGTTCAAGGCGCACGAGGCCAAAACCAAGGACTACCGCCGCACCGAGATGTGGCTTTATCTGACGAAGGACCAGCGGCCACCCGCCACCTATGCGCAATGGGCAAGCTCCACCGTGCTGCGTGAAACCTACCTGCAGTTCGCAAAGTGGTCTTCGATCATCGCCATCGTCATGTGGGTGCTCGCGCTGTTGATGCCGGCCACCACGCTGAAATAGCGGGATCAAAACCAAGCGCGGCGACGACGCTCCCGGCGCCGCGCGTCCGCGACAGCGCCGCCCAATCCCACGACAGCGGAAGCTCCGGGGGTCAGCCCGGCGGCCCGTCGCTCAACAGCGGCACCAGGGCAATCGCCAGGACCATCAGCAGCACGGGAAGAACTTCGATCGGGTTGACCATCAGCGACCTCGCATGCGTTGGACAGGCGCCCTTCGCCGGCTTTCTCCTCGCCGGCTCACGCCCGCTTGCGCGCAGCTCGGCGACTACGACGCCGATCCCGCCTGCCGGCTCTGCCTCTCGACGCGGATCAGCCAGTCGGCAGCCTTCAGCAATTCCTCGCGCGCATTCCACCCGGTGGATGCCCACCAGCGCGTCAGCAACTGCATGGCGTTATCGGCGAAGGTGGAACTGCTTCCCTCGCCGCGCAGCCGCCCGACCTCGGCCACAAGCTGCTTGCGCCGGGCCATGATCGCTTCGGCTCTTCGCCGCCCGATCGGCCGCGGCGGTTGCTTCGCCGGCGTTGGCCGGAAACGGGCCTTGTGGGCTGGTACCGCAGACGTCCGCATGCACGAAACCAAAGTGCCGAAGGCACGGTTCGTGCGACGGTAACGGCCGCGAGCGCGACGGGTCGCGTATCAAACGGACGCCATGCCGTAAATTCCGCGTAACCAAGATCGACAGCGGACTACTCGCCGGCGAGTTGCGGCGGCGCGCCCTGCGCGAGGCGGTAACCCACGCCCAACTCCGTCAGCAGGATTTCCGGCCGCGTCGGGTCCTTTTCGATCTTCCGGCGGAGCTTGCGGACAAAGATGCGCAGGTAGTGCCCGTCCTGCATGTGGCGGACGCCCCATACTTCCTTGAGCAGGTGCTGGTGCGTCACGACGTTGCCGGCGTGCTGCGCCAGCACCTGGAGGAGCCGGTACTCTTTCGGCGACAACGGCAGCCGGTCGCCGTCAAGCGATACACCGCGGGTCGCGAGGTTGATCGAGAGCCGGCCGACCGAGACCACCGGATTGGCGGCCGCGCCGCGCGCCTGGCGGCGCAGCGCCGCGCGCGCCCGCGCCAGCAGCTCGGCCATGCCGAACGGCTTGACCACATAATCATCGGCGCCAAGCTCCAGCAACTTGACCTTTTCGTCTTCGCTTGAACGTACCGACAGCACGATGATCGGCACGGTGGACCATGCTCGCACGCGCTCGACGATCACGCTGCCGTCGAGGTCGGGCAAGGCGAGATCGACGACGATGAGGTCGACCGCGCGAAGCGTCGCCTGCCGCAGGCCCGCTTCGGCGTTCTCGGCTTCGAGCACGGCAAAATTCTCGAGCTCGAAGCCCGCGCGGAGAAACCTCCGGATGCGGACCTCGTCGTCGACGATCAGCACGACCGGCTGCGCGCTATTCATCGGCGGCCTCGGTGCGCTCGGAAGCGGGGTTCGGCGGCAGCGGGATATGCAGCGACAAAGTCGCGCCCTGCCCCACGCCGGCGCTGAAGGCTTCCAGGCGTCCGCCGCAGGCCGTCACCAGCGAGCGCGCGATCCAGAGGCCCAGGCCCGAGCCCGGGATGCTCTCGCGATGCCGCGGGCTGCGGTAGAAGCGCTCCCATAACCGGTCGCGCTCCTCCATGCTGAAACCGGAGCCGTGGTCCTGCACCGCGATGCGCACGGCCGCGTCGACGGGCTCGGCAGTGATTCTGATGGTGGAAGCCTGCGGGGAATATTTGACGCCGTTCTCGATCAACTGGCCGAGCGCCTTCTCGACCAGCATGGGATCGACCTGGATGAGCGGCAGGTTGTCCGACACCGCGACCTCGAGCCGGTGCTCGGCGAGCATCGCCCGCTTGCGGTCGACCGCCGCGTTGACGATGTCGGCGGGATCGGCCCATTCGATGCGCGGCCGGATGCCCTCGCTGCTGATGCGCGTGGCGTCGAGCAGGTTCTGGATCTGGTCGTTGAGACGCGTGGCCTCGTCGTGCACGCCCTGCACCAGCGCGGAAAGCCGCGCGTCCTTCTCGATCTCCGGCGACTTGGCGAGCACCGACGCCGATCCGACGATCGACGACAGCGGCGTGCGCAGCTCGTGCGACACCGAACCGATCAGCGCCTCGCGCAGGGCGTCCGCCTGCTCGCGCATCCGCGCGCGCCGCAGGTCGGTCGCAAGCGCGCCGGTGACCACCGCGACGACGATGAACAGGACCAGATCGATCAGATGGATCGGATTGTGGACCTGAAGGCTGAAGATCGGCGGATAGAAGAAGAAGGCCGAGGCCGCGATCGCAGCCAGCGCCGCAACCACCGCCGGAACGATGCCGCCGCGAATGGCCGCGTAAAGCACCGCGATCGATGATGGTGACCGTCGCAACGTCGACCACGCTGTGCAGCGCCGCGAGCGCGGCGCTAAGCGCGGCGATCAGCAGCAGCGAGATGACGATGGCATGAAGCGGCTTGCCGGCCGCCGCCTGCCGGAGCCAGTCGCGCAGAGCATTGACTTGGTCGCCCGGAATCACGAACGCAGTATCGCCTGACATGCTGTTCCGGTGCGGTCCGTCGGCGTGAAAAATCAGTGTTTTGCCGCCGCAGCCCGCAGTTCCGGCCCAGTCGGATGAATCGGCAATTCATTCGTATAATCAGCGGCTTGCTCGGGGACTATACACCTTTAGCCTAATACGACTTGCGCACAGACAAGCCACCCCGGCGCTCCCTAGCCTCAGTTCGGGGCGCGAAACGGCCCCGACAACCAAAATTTTTTGGGGGCTCCTGATGGCCACAACAACCACGACAGCGGATGTCTCGGCTCGCGGCCGAGGCATGACCAAGAACGAGAAATTCGTCATCTTCGCCTCGTCGGCCGGCACGGTCTTCGAGTGGTACGACTTCTATCTCTACGCAACGCTGGCGCCGTTCTTCGCCGCGCTGTTCTTCCCGCCCGGCAACGACACGGCGGCGTTGCTCTCGGCCTTCGCCACCTACGCGGCGGGCTTCCTGGTGCGCCCGTTCGGCGCGATCATCTTCGGCCGCGTCGGCGACCTGGTCGGCCGCAAGTACACCTTCCTCGTCACCATCGTGGTGATGGGCCTGTCGACCTTCCTGGTCGGCCTCTTGCCGACGTATGCGGCCATCGGCTGGACCGCGCCGATCCTGCTCGTCACGCTGCGTCTCTGCCAGGGCCTTGCGCTCGGCGGCGAGTATGGCGGCGCGGCGACCTACGTCGCCGAGCATTCACGCCCGCATGAGCGCGGCTACACCACGAGCTACATCCAGACCACGGCGACGCTCGGCTTCTTCCTCGCGCTGCTCGTGATCGGTCTGTGCCGCGTCTACATGGACGCCAAGGTGTTCGCCGAGTGGGGCTGGCGCATCCCGTTCCTGGTGTCGCTGATCCTGCTGGCCTTCTCGGTCTGGATCCGACTCAAGCTGAACGAGACGCCGATCTTCCAGAAGATGAAGGAAGAGGGCAAAGGCTCGAGGCGGCCGCTGACCGAGAGCTTCTTCCAGTACCCGAACAACAAGTACGTGCTGCTTGCTCTTCTTGGAGCGACCGCCGGCCAGGGCGTGGTGTGGTACACGGGACAGTTCTACGCGCTGTTCTTCCTGCTGATCACGCTCAAGCTCGAGTTCGTCTCGGCCTACGCGCTGATCGCGGTCTCGCTGCTGATCGGCACGCCGTTCTTCATCTTCTTCGGCTGGCTGTCCGACCGGATCGGCCGGCTGAAGATCATCCTGGCCGGATGCGCGATCGCGGCGGTCACCTACTTCCCGCTGTTCGGCCTGCTGACGCACTACGTCAATCCGGACCTCGAGGCGTTCCAGAAGAAGAACCAGATCACGGTCACCGCCGACACGTCGAAGTGCAACTTCCACATCTTCGTCGGCCCGTGGTCGAACTTCACCACCTGCGACCGCGCCAAGGACTTCGTCACCAAGCTCGGCGTCTCGTTCAAGACCGAGCACGCGGCGAACGCGGGCGACAAGGTCACGCTCTCGATCAACAACACCTGGAACGCGCAAAGCTGGCAGCAGGCATTCACCGCCGCCGGCTATCCGGCCAAGGCGGACCTCGCCAAGGTCAACTGGTTCATGGCGGAGCTGATCATCGCCATCATGGTGATCTACGTGACGATGGTGTACGGACCGATCGCAGCCTTCCTGGTCGAGATGTTCCCGACCAAGATACGCTACACATCGATGTCGCTGCCCTATCACATCGGCAACGGCTGGTTCGGCGGCATGCTGCCGCTGCTCGCCACCGCCGTGGTGGCAGCGACCGGCGATATCTATGCCGGCCTCTGGTATCCGATCGGAGTGGCGCTGATGACGCTGATCGTCGGCTTCTTCTTCCTCAGGGACACGAAGGGTGTCGACATCGTCGCCGGCTCCGGCGTGGAGATCCAGAAGGCCTAGCCGGACGGCATTCCGCAGGATCAGGGCCGCGCGCACGCGCGGCCCTTTTCATTGCGGTGCCCATCCATCACACTTGCGCACTGGCCATCATCCCGGCGCCCGGTTCCGGAACGCCGATCAAGCAATGGAATTCAATCGGTATGAGTGCGATCGATCCCCGCATCGTCGGCATCTGGCAACTCAAGGACACGCTCGGACGCGACGACGCCGGCAAGCTGCTGGAGCCGCCCTACGGGCCGAAGGCGATGGGGCTCGTCACCTTCCAGGCCGACGGGCGGATGATGGCGGTGCTGTGCGACGGCCGCGCGAGCCTCAACGGCGAGCCGCGGCAGTTCATGTCGTATGCGGGCAACTACACGTTCGACGGCACGACGCTGTCGACGCGGGTCGATGCCTCGTCCGACGCAAGCCGCGTCGGCGGCGACCAGGTGCGCACGGTGCGCTTCGAAAAAGACGGTGCGATGGTGCTCGCCCCGCCGCGGCGGCTCTATGCCGGGGTGATCCAGCACCAGGAGCTCACCTGGGAGCGGGTGGACGGCTCGTTTTGACCCCTGCGGCCGGTCGGCCCCGCGCCGTCGCCACTTCACGACGACTAGGGGCGTCATGGATCTGGCGATGAGGACCGCAAGGCGCGGCGAGACGAGTGGAAGCCGCGTCAAATCCGAAACAAGGCCACGGATTCCCGTCGCGCGCGGCTCTCCGATCACAATCACGTCGCATGCGTTCTCGGCCGCGGGGTCGAGGACGACAGCGACCGGGTCACCGGCCCTGACCTTGGGCACCGACCGCACGCCGGCCTTCTGCAGCCACGTGCTCGCACTGTTGACGATCGGGCCCCCAACCTCGATATCAGCCCGCGCACGGTCGAGAACCACCGCGCCTGGGTGATGGAAAAAATGGATGCAAGCAACCTCGCCGACCCGGTGCGGAAGGTGATCGCCCTGACCCCTCGCAAGCCCTGAGCGGCGAAAGCCCTGTCAGCACGTCACGCCTCAACGGACATGCGCGTTGAGAAACTCGGCCAGGAGCGCGGTCAACTGCTCCGGCTGCTCGACGGGGATCATGTGCCCGGATTTTGGAATGAGCCGGTACCGTGCACCGGGAATGAGCGCCGCGATTTCCTCCATGCCCTTGGGTTTTGTCAGCACGTCCTCCTCGCCGGCGATCACCCAGACCGGCACGTCAATGCCCGGCAAGTCCTGCGACAGGTCGAAATCGTAGAGCGCGCGGGTCGCGGCATTGAGCGGCGCCATCGGCATGGCGGCGCGCCATGCATAGAACCGCGCCAGCGCCGCGGGATTGGCCTTCCGCCAGCCCGGCGAGAAGATGCTCTCCGCCGCGATTTTGGCCGCCGCTTCCGGACCGGCCTTGTCCATGGCCGCAATGCGCGCCTCCATGTTGTCGCGCAGCGACGGATCGGATTTGCAGGAGGTCGAGACCAGCACCAGAGCGGCGACGAGTTCGGGCCGAATGAGCGCGAGCTTCTGCGCCACCATGCCGCCCTGCGACAGGCCGATGACGCAGATGCGTTTCAGCCCCAGCGCATCGGCCAGCGCGGCATAATCGCGCGCAAACATCTCCATGTCGTACGGGCCGTCCGGCTTATCGGTCGCGCCATGGCCGCGGGTGTCGGCCGCGATCATCCGATATTGCGGCGAGAACTGTTCGACGGCCGGATTCCACAGCGAGTGGTCCCAGCCGAGACCGTGCAGGAGCAGCACCGCGGGCCCGCTGCCGGCCTCGACGATATTCATCGTCAGGCGCTCCGTCGCGACGCGGTGCTCGGTCGCGCCGGCGGGCTTCGGAAACCAGCCGCTCATGCGCGGCACCATGCTTGCATAAAAGGCATGGACGTCACTGCTCCCTCGTCCGCTATCATGGCTGTTGAGAAACAGGTCAGCAAGCCGCGCGCCAAGCATTGCTGCCGCATTCGTGGAGCATCGGCATGACCGACCGCCTCGGCTATCGCCTCAAGCTCGGCATCGTCATCCCCTCGACCAATTCGATCGTTCAGCCGGAAACCGACGACATGCGGCCGCGCGGGGTCACCAACCACATCGGCCGCATTCATATCCCCGACCTGCCGCTGACCAACGATGCCGAGTTCGAGCAGATCATGACGGCGATCGGCCCCGATCTCTACGGCGCGGTCGACCGGGTGATGTCCTGCAAGCCGGCGCATCTGATCATGGCGATGTCGATCCCGACCTTCTGGGGCGGGATCGCGGGCGCCGCCGACCTGCAGCAGCACCTCAAAGCGCGCGCCGGCGTCGGCGTATCGCTCGGCTCGCTCGCCTGCGTGGAGGCGCTGCGGAAGTTTACCAAGGTCCGCTCGATCGGCATTCTCACGCCCTATCAGCCGGTCGGCGACAAGCAGGTCGCACGGTTCTTCGAGGAGAACGGTTATGGCGTCGGCGCGGTGCACAGCCTGAAGCGGCCGAGTGAGGTGCTGATCAGCCATGCCACGACCGCGGATTTGCGTGACGGCTTGAAGACACTCGCCGCCCAAGGCGTCGACGCGATCGTTCAGGCCGGCACCGACCTCGCGATGGCCGACCTTGCGGGCGAGGCCGAACGCGGGCTCGGCATTCCGGTGATTGCGATCAACGTGGCGACCTACTGGTCGGCGCTGCGTGCAAACGGCATCGACGACCGCGTGGAGGGTTTCGGCAGCCTCCTGGCCGAGCACTGAGACAAGGCCAACTCACATCCCGAGATAGGCCTGCCGGATCGCCGGGTTGTCGGCGAGCGCCGCCGTCGTGCCGGTCACGCTGACCCGGCCGGTCTCGATGATCAGCGCGTGGCGGGCGATCTCGAACGCGGTCATCACGTCCTGCTCGACCAGCAGAATGGTCAGGCCGTTGCGGTTGATCTCGATCAGCGCCTCGCTCAGCCGCTCGACCAGCCGCGGCGCCAAGCCGAGCGACAGCTCGTCGATCATCAGGAGCTTCGGGCGCGACATGATCCCGCGGCCGATGGCGCACATCTGCTGCTCACCGCCGGACAGCGTGGTCGCGTCCTGCTTGCGCCGCTCGCGCAGGATCGGAAACAGCGAGAACACATAATCGAGGTCGCGCTGCACCTCGGCGGCACCCTTGCGCAGATAGGCACCGAGCAGAAGGTTGTCGTGCACGCTGAGCCCGCGGAACAAGCGCCGCCCCTCCGGCACGTGGGCGATGCCGCGGGCGAGGATCTGGTCCGCGGTGAGCGCGGTCGTGTCCTCGCCCTGGAACGCGATGCGGCCCGACGAGGCCGGCACCAGCCCCGACAGGGTCCGCAGCAACGTGGTCTTGCCCGCGCCGTTGGAGCCGACAATGCAGGTGATTTCGCCGGCCGCGACGGTCAGGTTGATGTCCCAGAGCACGCGGACGTCGCCGTAACCGGCGGCGAGTCCTTCGACGGTCAGGATCGGCTCAGCCATTCGCGGCTCCAGCGGAGTAGCGGCGCGCGAACTTCTCGCCGAGATAGGCTTCGACGACACGCTGGTTGCGCACGATCTCGTTGGCGCTGCCTTCAGCGATGAGCTGGCCGTGATGCAGCACCAGCACGCGCTGCGCCAGCGAGAGCACGACCTTCATCAGGTGCTCGATGACGAGGATCGTGACGCCGCGATCGGCGATCTGGCGGATCAGCCTCAGCGCGCCGTCGATCTCGCCGGAGTTCAGGCCGGCATTGACCTCGTCCAGCATCAGCACCTTGGGGTTCATGGCCATGCTTTTCGCAAGCTCCAGGCGCTTGCGCCCGGCAAGCGTCAGCGCCGAGGCCGAGCGGTCGGCAAACGGCGTGAGCCCGGTGAACTCGAGCTGCTCGCGCGCGGCCGCCGTGGCGGCGGCGACGCTCGGCTGCTTGCCGCCGAACAGCGCAGCCGCGGCAACGTTCTCCAGCACGGTCATCTTCGGAAACGGCTGCACGATCTGGAAGGTACGGGCGAGGCCCCGGCGCGCCGCCTGGAACGGGCGCTGCACGGTCACGTCCTCGCCCTGGAACCGGATGCTTCCGGACGACGGCCGCAGCACGCCGGTCAGGAGGTTCACCAGCGTGGTTTTGCCCGCGCCGTTCGGCCCGATCAGCGCGGCGATTTCGCCCTGCTTCAGCGCAAAGCTCAGGTCGTCGATGGCGCGGATGCCGCCGAAATTCCGACTGACGCGCTCGGCCACCAGGATCGTCATGCGGCGGCCTTGGTTCGTCCGCGCATCACGCCGAGGCGCGATGCGACATCGCGGTAGGACAGCCCGAGCAGACCGCCCGGCAGGAAGAAGATCAGAATGACGATCACCACGCCGAGAATGGCGCGGTTGTAGTCGAGGAAGTTCGCCCAGAACACCTCTTCGAGCAAGGTGAAGGCCGCGGTGCCGATCACCGGCCCGAGGATCGTTCCGGGACCACCGAGCAGGCACATCACCGGCACCTTGATCGTCATGATGATGGAAAAGGAGTCGCTCGGATCGATGTAGCCGGTCCACGAGGCATAGGCGGCGCCAATGGTGCCGCAGAACACCGCGGAGAGCGTGTAGGCGATCACCTTGTAGAGCGTGACGTTGACGCCCGCCATGTTGGCGGCGTCCTCGTTCTGCTGGATGCAGCGAAAGCCTACGCCGAGCCGTCCGCGGTCAACGATCACCGTGATCAGGAAAGTCACGATCATGATCGCGAGCATGACCGCGAGAAAAATCCGCGCCACCAGGTTGGGGCCGCCGGCGATCAGCGGCAGGTTGAGGCCATCGCCGCCGCCGGTGAGGCTGCCCCACGACGAGATGACGAGCCGTACCACCTCGACAACGCCGATCGAGCCGATCGCAAAGTAATGCCCCTTCAGCCGCAGGATGATCGCACCGAGCGCGGCCGCGAACGCGCCGACGAACAATGTGGCGATACCCCACGCCAGCAGCATCGGCACGCCGGCCCGCTCCGACAGCGCGCCGGCGTAGCAGCCGAGGCCGAAGAATGCCGCGGTCGAGAACGAGGGATAGCCGGTGAAGCCGCCGATGAAATTCCACGACAGCGTCAGCCCCGTAAACATGGCGATGGTCACGGCGAGGCGGACCACGTAGTTCGATGCCCAAAGCGGCGTCGACGCCAGCAGGATCACCCAGAGGGCGAACAGCAGATACTGCGTCCGGCGCGACATCACTCGTAGCCCTTGATGCCGGTGAGGCCGGTGGGCTTGACCACCAGCAGCAGCAGCATGAGCAGGAAGCCGACGGTCAGCGCGTGCTGCGGACCGACGAACTGGCCGGCGAAGCTTTCAATGATGCCGAGCACGATGCCGCCGACCAGCGCGCCCTGGACGCTGCCAAGGCCGCCGACCACGCACACCACGAACGCCTTGCCGAGATAGGCGCCACTCAGGTTCGTGGTGACCGGGTAGATCATTGCGAAGATTGCGCCTGTCGCACCGGCCATCAACGCGCCGATGCCGAACGTGACGGCATAGATGCGATTGACCTTGATCCCCATCAGTGCCGCCGCGGCGCTGTCCATACGCACGGCGACGATCGCCCGGCCGATCTTCGAGCGTTTCATCATGAGATAGAGGATGCCTGTCAGGATCAGCGCCAGCGCCATGCCGAGCAGGCGGTCGAACGGAATCACGACGCCGCCGAGATCGACGACGCCGAGGTCGAGCGTCACGCGACGCGGCGTCGCCGTATAATAGACCGTCATGAAGTTGTAGAGGATGAGGTCGAGGCCGAAGGTCAGCGTCAGCGTCGTCAGCACTGGCTGGCTGACGACGCGGTTGATCACCAGGAGCTGCGTCAGGTAGCCGACGGCGTACATCAAGAGCGCCACCGCCGGCAGCGCGAACAGCGGATGGATGCCGTAGCTGTGCCAGGCGAAGAAAGTGAGATAGCCACCGAAGATGATCAGCGAGCCGTGCAGCATGTTGATGACGTTCAACACGCCCCAGACCAGGGAAAAGCCCACGGCGAGGCACGCGTAAAGCGCACCGAGCACGATCCCGTTGACCAGCGTTTGCAGATAATCCATCGCAATCCGCGTCGCCTAACCGCAACTCCCGATCAGGCGACCGGGCACTTGCGTCACTTGATCAGGGCCATCTCGCCGTTCTTGATGTCGGACGGGGCCAGCACCTTCACCGCCTTGTCCTGCACCTGGATGATCGGCAGATCGCGCGGCTGGTTCATGCCGTTCGGACTGAACTTGATCGGTCCGTAGAAGGTGCTGATGTCGGTCTTGGCCAGCGCCTCATTGACCTTCTTCCTGTCGACGGACGCCGCCCGCTCAATCGCGTCCTGCAGGAGAACCGTGGCCGCCGCGCACGACGCGTGGACATAGTCCGGATCGCTTTTCTCCCTGGCAACGAACTCGCTGTAGAAGGCCTCCGTCGTCGGCCAGACGCCGACACCCTTGTAGCTCGTGGCCTGATGCCACCAGCTCGAGCTGGTGACGCCGTTCGCGAGATTGCCGAGGCCGTCGATGTATTCCTTGTAGGCGGGACCCGCGAGCATGGTGATGATCGGCGCCTTCACGCCGAGGTCCTGCATCTGCTTGCGCGCCAGGATCAGATCCTGCGTGTAGCCGGTGACGTAAACCCAGTCCGGATTGCCGCGCTTGATCGCCGACAGCGACGCCGAATGGTCCATGGTGCCGACTGCGTAGAGCTGGTCATAATAGACGTCGAGGCCTGCGGCCTTTGCTGCCGCGGAAATTCCCTGCGCCGTCGCTTTCGGGAACACATCATCGCGGCCGAGCACGGCGACCCTCTTCAGCGAGGGCAGCTTCTCGCGGAAATGTTTGATCATCGGGCCGAACAGGCCGACGTTGGGCGAAAGCGTGCCGTAAAGGAATTTCGAGCTTTGATCGAACACCGATTCCGACGAGGCCGCACAGGCAATGACCGGGGTCTCGTAACGCGTCGCGATGGTGGCGACGATCTTGGTGTGGCCCGACCCGAACGGCGACAGAAGAAAATCGACTTTGTCGTCGGTGATCAGCTTTTCGGCGAGCTGCGCCGCGCGCTGTCCATCCGACTGATAGTCGTACTGAACAAGCTGCACCTTCGACTTCGTGCCGCCGACATTGATGCCGCCCGCGGCGTTGACCTTTTCAAGCCACATCTTCCAGACGACGTCCTGCTTCTTGGCTTCGTCGGCCAGCGGGCCGGTCAGAGCGAGCGGCGCCCCGATCTTGATGTCTCTGGTTTGCGCTTGAAGATCCGACACCGGAAACGCGCCGGCCACGACGCCGGCGGCAACGAGCAGTACGCCCGACAATTGGGACGAGATCGATTTCATGATGGCCTCCGGGTTGAACGCGTTCAAAGTCCGGCGAAGGGCCGCTGAGGGCATTGCTCAGCAGAACGAACAACCTTGCGCCCCCGGCAAGGGCTCGCATCATGCTACCGCGGCCGCCATGGTGCATGCCGACCAAGATTTGTGCAAGCGCCTAGGCAACCTGAGGATGATTGATGCAAACTGGCGCGCGGATTTCTATTTGGCGCAAGACCGCTGGCGCTAAAGTAGCATTGTGCGGTGCATCTGAAGCAGTTGCTGCGGAGGCCTGAACTTTGAGCAAGTCCGGCGTCGGGGCGAGACTGCGCCGCAAGGAAGACGAACGCTTCCTGCACGGGCGCGGCCAATACATCGGCGACCTGCGCTTTGCCAGGATGCGCGAGGTCTCATTCGTCCGGAGCCCGGTCGCGCATGCCAGGCTCACCGGTATCCGCATCCCCGACCATCTGCGGGATTCTGTTTTTATCGCCAAGGACTTGAAGGACGTCAGCAACATCCGTGCGGTGTCGCCGCTGCCGGGCTTTCAGGCCTCCGAGCAGCCGCCTCTCGTCACCGACAAGATCAGGCATGTCGGCGAGCTGATCGCGATGTGCGTGGCCGACACACGGGCCGAGGCCGAGGACATCGCGGCCCAGGTCGCCGTCGAATACGACGAGCTGCCGGCCGTGGTCGACATGCTCAAGGCGCAGGAGCCGGGCAGCATCCAGGTCCACGACACGATCAAGCGAAACATCTTCCTCGAGGTCGGCTTCGACGGCCCGGTCGAGGCCGCGGCCAGGACCGCGCCGGTCAAGGTCACGCGCGAGTTCCGCACCGCGCGCCACGTGATGTCGCCGATCGAATGCCGCGGTTTCGTCGCGGTGTGGGAGGCGGGCCAGCGCCAGTTGACGCTGCATGGCGCGACCCAGTTCCCGCATGTCGTGCGCACCGGCCTCGCGCAGGTCCTGGGGATTCCCGAGATCCAGATCCGCGTGGTCTCGTCCGACGTGGGCGGCGGCTTCGGCTACAAGGCGATCCTTGCCGCCGAAGAGATCTGCCTGTGCTGGCTCGCCATGCATTGCGGCCATCCGGTGCGCTGGCTCGAGGACCGGCGCGAGCAGCTCACGGCGAACGCGAACTGCCGCGAGCACCATTACGCGATCTCCGCCTACACCGACGAGCAGGGCAAGTTCATCGCCTTCGACGCCAAGGCCGCGGTCGATTCCGGGGCCTACTCGGCCTATCCGTTCACGGCGGCGATCGAGCCGTCGCAGGTCGCAGCGATCCTGCCCGGCCCCTACGACATTCCGGTCTACCGCTGCAAATCCGCGGGCGTCGTCACCAACAAGTGCCCGCAACTGCCCTATCGCGGCGTCGCCCGCCCGAACGTGTGCTACGCGATGGAGCTGATGGTCGACGCCATCGCGCGCAAGATCGGCCGGGAGCCCTACGAAGTTCGGCTCGCGAACCTGCCCCGCGCCGACCAGATGCCGTTCGACAACGTCACCGACAAGCACTTCGACAGCGGCGACTATCCGGAAATCTTGAGGCGCGCGGTCGCGGCGATCGATCTTCCGGCGGTGCGGGCGCGGCAGAAGCGCGGCGAGCCGGACGGCCGCCTGATCGGGCTCGGCATTTCCATCTTCTCCGAGCAGACCGCACACGGCACCACCGCCGACGGCAAGCGCCGCGTGTTCTACGAGCAGGCGTTCGCGCGGCTGACGCCCGACGGACGGCTCGAGGTGCGGGTCGGCATCCAGAGCATCGGCCAGGGGCTTGAAACCACGCTGGCGCAGATCGCCAACGAATGCCTCGGCGTCGATCAGGCCAACATCATCGTCAAGCTCGGCGACACCGAGAACTCGCCCTATTCGAGCGGCGCGTGGGGCTCGCGCGGCATCGTCTGGGCCGGCGGCGCGACGGCGCGCGCCTGCAAGGAGCTGGCAAGGCGCGTCGCGGCCATAGGCGCTGCGATGCTGCAGACCGACGTGAACTCGGTCCAGGTGCGCGACGGCGGCGTGTTCGGGCCGCACGGCAACGTCTCGCTGAGCGACATCGCGCGGGCCTACTATCTCGCACCGGCCGATCTCCCCGGCGACATCGACGCGCACGGCCTCGAAGTCACCGGCGGCTATGCGCCGGGCCGGCTGACCGGCGTGCACACCGGCTCGGCCCACGCCACGGTGGTCGCGGTCGACCCGGAGACCGGCGGCGTGGAAATCCTCGACTATGTCGTGGTCGAAGACGCCGGCGTGCTGATCAACCCGATGATCGTCGACGGCCAGATTCACGGCGGCACGGCGCAGGGCATCGGCGCGGCGCTGTTCGAGGAGATGCCGTTCGACGCGCAGGGCCAGCCGCTCGCCTCGACGCTGGCCGACTACCTCCTACCCGGCAGCACCGAGGTGCCCGACGTGCGCGTGCTGCACATGGAGACGCCATCGCCCTACACCGAGTTCGGCCAGAAGGGCGTCGGCGAAGGCGGGGCGATCGGGCCGGCCGCCGCGGTCGCCAACGCCGTCAATGACGCCCTCGCCAAGCTCGGCGTCGAAATCTGCGAAATCCCGATCACGCCGCGGCGCATCCTGGAAGCGATCGCCCAGGCCAAGCGCACGGCGGGGCAACGGTCATGAAGCCCGTCGCGTTCGATTATGAGAGGCCGACCACGCTTGCCGATGCGGCGATGCTGCTCGGCCAGTCGAACGGCCTTTCCAAGGTGCTGGCCGGCGGGCAGTCGCTCGGACCGATGCTGAACCTGCGGCTCGCGCAGCCCGACCTGCTGATCGACATCACGTCGATCGCCGAGCTGACCGCAGTCCACGACAGCTCCGACCATCTGGAGGTCGGCGCCTGCCTCACGCATGCGAATATCGAGGACGGGCGCATTCCCGATCATTTCGGCGGGCTGCTGCAACGCGTCGCCGGCCGCATCGCCTATCGCGCGGTGCGAAACCGCGGCACGGTCGGCGGCAGCCTCGCCCATGCCGATCCCGCGGCCGACTGGCTCTCCGCGCTTTCGCTGATGGGCGCGGATGCGGTCCTCGCCACGCCGCGGGGGAACCGCGCGGTGGCGGTGGCCGACCTCGCACTGTCGTCGTTCACCACGGTGATCAGGCCCGACGAGATCATCCGCTCGGTGCGCATCCCGAAGCTTTCGGCCGGGGCACGCTGGGGCTTCTACAAGTTCAGCCAGAAGGCCGGCGAATTCGCCCACGCGATCGGCGGCGTGCTGCACGATCCGGCCCGCGGCAGGTTCCGCGCCGTGATCGGCGCGATCGAGACGGCCCCCATCGTCGTCGCCGATGCCAGCGCGCTGTTCGGCGGCAGGTTCGCCCCCGATATGGCGGAGGGCCTCGACGAGCCGGCCGTGCTGAAACTCCTCGACGGGAAAAACGTCAGGGACGACTACATCCGGCACCTCGCGCTGGTCGCATTGAAGCGCGCGGCAAAGCAGGCGGCCGCGCCGTGAAAGCCTTGTCCCTCGTCATCAATGGGCGTCCCGTCAAGGCCGAGGTTCCGCCGCGGCTGAACCTCGCGGATTTCCTGCGCGAGCATCAGGCGCTGACCGCGACCCACGTGGGCTGCGAGCACGGCGTCTGCGGCGCCTGCACGGTGCTGATCGACGGCGCGCCGGCGCGCTCCTGCATCACCTTCGCGGTCGCCGCAAACGGCGCCGAGATCACCACGCTGGAAGGCTTCGAGGGCGACCCGGTGATGGACGTTCTGCGGGAGGCGTTCGCGGACAATCACGGCCTGCAGTGCGGCTTCTGCACGCCCGGCATGCTGATGACGGCGCGCGATATTCTCACCCGGCTTCCGGACGCCGACGAGAAGCGCATCCGGCTCGAGCTTTCCGGCAACCTCTGCCGCTGCACCGGCTATGTCGGCATCGTCAAGGCGATCCAGAGCGCACAGGCCGCCGTCAACAAGGCGGGCATCACCCAAAAGCCGGCAAGCCGTGCCATCGGCCCGGTCGGCTCGCATCCTCCGGCGACGGCACAGGACTACGCGCGGCGACCTACCGCCGAGAGCGCTGCAAGGCCGGTCACCACGGCCGCCTCCCCGGCCGAGAATTTCGACGCCATCGACTGGCAGACAGTCGCGCGCGACGGCGTCGAGCTGCGCCAGTCGTTCTCGGTCTCCTTTCCGCGCGACCAGGTGTGGCGCTTCTTCGCCGATCTCGATCAGGTCGCGCGCTGCATGCCGGGCGCCCGCCTCACCGGGCCGATGCAAGGCAATCGGGCCGAGGGCGAGGTCAACGTAAAGCTCGGCCCGATCGTCAGCGCATTCCGGGGCACGCTGGACGCGGCCCGCGACGACGGCCGGTTCGCCGGCACCGTGCGCGGCGCGGGCCGCGACAGCAAAAGCCCGTCGAGCGCGCGGGCCATCCTCGCCTATGCGGTGCAGCCCACGGCCGCGGCGGCGTCGCAGGTCGATGTATCGGTCAAATTCCTGCTGACCGGCGCGCTGGCGCAGTTCAGCCGGTCCGGGCTCGTCCGGGACGTCGCCGACCATCTCACCCGCGCCTTCGCGCAAAACCTGGAGGCCCGGTTGTCCGGCCGGCCGGTCGCGGCTGAGCCTGTCGAAACGCTCGATGCTGCGGCCATGGCCCGCACGGCGCTCTGGTCGCGCGTCAGCCGCTTCTTCCGCAAGCTGTGGAACGGTTGACCGGCATGCACGATCCAATGCCCAGGGTTGAGGCAATCGGACAATGTCCCGTGCTGCAAAATTCAATATACTCGACCCATCCGCGAGGCTGACGACGGAGAGCTCCGATGTCCGACCACAAGCCCTATGACCTGTTGCTGCGCGGCGGCCACGTGATCTGCCCCGCCTCGGGCGTGAACGGCGTGATCGATGTCGCGGTGCGCGACGGCAAGATCGCCGCCGTGCAGAAGGACATTCTGCCGACGAGCGCCAAGGAGACGATCGATCTGCGCGGCCGCATCGTGCTTCCCGGCATGATCGACACCCACGCGCACGTGTATCGCTACGTCAGCGGCCGCTTCGGGCTCGATGCCGACCTGGTCGGCGTGCATTCCGGCGTCACCACGCTGATCGATCAGGGCGGACCGTCCTGCATGACGCTGCCGGGCTTCCGGCATTTCGTCGCCGACACGGCGAAGTCGCGCGTCTATGCGTTCCTGTCGTCGTATCTGGTCGGCGGCCTCGAAGGCCACCTCTACCCGAACCTCTACAGCCCCGACTGCATCAACGTGCAGGCGACGGTCGATGCCGCCAAGGCCAACAGCGACCTCGTGCGCGGCATCAAGGGCCATGCCGAGATCGGCGGGTTCGCGCGCTGGGGCATCAAGGTGCTGCAGCTGTCGGCGGAGATCGGCCGCAAGACCAACCTGCCGGTCTACGTCCACTTCGGTCAGCTCTGGGGCCTGCCGAAGAGCGGCGCGAACGGCGAGGACGCCGACACCATCATCGAACGAGTCATCCCAGAGCTGCGGCCCGGCGATATTCTCGCCCATCCGTTCACGCGCCACCCCGGCGGCTTCGTCAACCGCGAGGGCCAGGTGCACGAGGTGATCAAGGCGGCGCTCGACCGCGGCCTGAAGGTGGACGTGGGCCACGGCAGCCATTTCTCCTATCGCCTCGCCAAGATCGCGCTCGCCGCCGGCATTGTCCCCGACACGCTCGGCGCCGACATGCACGGCTACAACACCCATGTTCCCCCGCCGCCCGGCACGCCCGCCGAGCACGCCGACGACGAGGCGAATCCGTTCTTCGGCCAGGCGAAGTTCAGCCTGACCCAGGCGATGAGCTCGATGCTGGCGCTCGGCCTGCCCCTGGAGCAGGTCGTGCCGATGGTGACGACCAATGCCGCCAAGATGATCGGCAAGGAGGACGAGATCGGAACGCTCAAGCCCGGCGTCACAGCCGACGTGTCGGTGCTGGCCGACCAGCGCGGCAAGTTCCTGCTGCGCGACAACGAGAAGAACCAGGTGGTCGCCGAGCGGCTGCTGCAGCCGCTGTTCTGCCTGCGCGAAGGCAAACGTTACGAGGCCAACGCGTCGATCCTGCCGGAGGCGGTCGCGGCCTGAGACCAGTCCTCGCCGATCGCAGACGGACGTGGGGCCGCCGCGCGCCCGTTGCGTTGGCCCGGCCAGTCCGAGATCGACGGGACCAAATGCCGCGATGGCTCGCCCTTCCATGACTGGACGCGCTGAGAACTGCGACAAACAATTTGCTTGGCAGGCCCTGGTGGGCGGCTTCGGAGACGGATGGAGGATGCGATGAACTTCTGGGGGCGAATGCTGCTGGCGCTGGGCCTCGCGGCGATACCCAACACGTTGAACGCACAGGGCAGTTGGCCCGACCGTCCGATCACCCTGGTGGTGCCCTATGCCGCCGGCGGCTACACCGATCTCACCGGCCGGCTCACGGCCCGTTATCTCGAGAAGGCGCTGGGCAAGACCGTCGTCGTCGAGAACCGGCCGGGCGCCGGCGGCATCGTCGGGACGCAGGCGGTGGTGAACGCCGCGCCCGACGGATACACATTCTGCGTCTGCAGCGTCGGCGCGATCTCGGTCGCGCCGTTCGCGCAAAAGGTCAGCTACGACCCGGCCAAGGATCTCGCGCCGGTCGGAATCATCAGCACCATCGTGCAGGCGGTGATCGTCAAGAAATCGCTGCCGGTGAATTCGATGGCCGAGCTCGTCGCCCACGCCAAGGCCAATCCCGGCAAGCTCAACTATGGCTCGGCCGGCGCCGGCGGCCTGACGCACTACGCCGTCGAGCTGTTCGAGGTGCGCACCGGAACGCACATGGTGCACGTCCCGTTCCGCGGCGGCGCCCCCGCGACCGCGGCGCTGGTGGCCGGCGAGGTCGATCTCTCGTTTGCCAACATGACCGATGCACTGCCGCAGATCGAGGCAGGCACCGTGCGCGGCCTTGCCGTCACCTCGAAGGAGCGGAGCCCCTACTTCCCGAACATCCCGTCGATCCACGAGACGGTCGTTCCGGGCTTCCTGGTCGAAACCTGGAACGGCATCATCGCGCCGCCGAAAACGCCGGAGCCGATCATCAGCAAGCTCTCCGAAGCGCTGATCAAGATGGCGGACGATCCGGAGGTCAAGGAGGCGATGCGCAAGGCCGGCGGCAGCACGGTGAAGAACACGCCGGCGCAGTTTCGCGCGCAGATCGATCAGGAAATGGCGCAGTGGAAGCCGGTGGTTGCGGAAATCCTGGAGAAGGAAAAGAAGAAAGAGACGAAGAACTGAGCTTTGAACTGAAGCTGCAGCGATCCGGGCGGTGTCATCCCTCCCGCGGGGGGAGGGTCCGCGCGACCAGCGCGTTCACGCGCGTCTTCGACGCGCTATGGCGCGGTGGCGGGGAGAAGGTGCCACACGCAAGATCGTGCGTGGTACGAGAATTCCTTGTTGAACGCGCCGACGTGTTCGCAGTGAGTTCTCCCCACCCGGCCGCTTCGCGGCCACCCTCCCCTCGCGGGGAGGGATGGCACCACCGATGCCGCGATCAGAGCTTGACGCCGGCGCTCTCCAGGAGCGAGCGGGCGTGCGCCCGCCGCTCCTCGGAAATCACCAGCCGTTCGGCGAAGTCCTTGCCGGCGGGCTTGGTGGCGTCGATGCCCATCTTGGTGACGGTGAAGGTCTGCGGATCGGAGGTGGGGTCGAGAATGGCGCTCTTGGAGCCCGGCACCATGATCACGTCCTTCTCGGCGCGCACCCGCGTCGCGACCGCCCACATCACGTCGTTCATGTCGTAGATGTCGACGTCGTCGTCGACGACGATGACGTACTTCGTGTAGAGTTCGGTGCCGAAGGTCGCCATCATCGCCATCTGCGGCTCGCCCTCGGCGATCTTCTTCATCGAGACGATCGCCATGAAGGCGCCGCAGGTGGTGTGCGGCACGTGCACGGCGCGGACGTTCGGCAGGTTGCGGCGCAGCGCGTTGAGAATCTCGCCCTCGCGAGTGATGCACGACACCAGGATATGATCCTGCGACATGCCCGAGACGACGCTGTGATAGATCGCGTCGCGGCGCATGCGGATGCGCTTGGCGACGAACACATTCTGCGTGCTGCGATAGGACGCATAGCCGGTGAACTCGCCGAACGGCCCTTCCGGCTCGTGGACGCCCGCAAGGATTTCGCCTTCGATGATGATTTCGGCCGCCGCCGGCACCTCGAGGTCGGCGACGCCGCAGCGCGCCAGCCGATAGGGCTCGCCGAACAGGCCGCCGATGATCTCGAACTTCCGCACATTCTGCGGATAGGCATAGACCATCGAGCCCATGTAGTGCAGCGGATGCACGCCGAGCGTGATTGCCACCGGCAGGTTCTGGCCCTTCTCTTCGGCACGGCGGTGAAACTCGTACATGCGCCGGCGCGAATGCAGCGACACGCCGAGCCGGTTCTTGTCCTTCAACATCAGCCGGTGAAAGCCCGTGGTGTCGACGCCGGTGACCGGATCGCGCGCGCTGAGCTGGCCGGCAGTGATGTACGGTGCTGCGTCGACGGTGAACTGCAGCGGAACCGGCAGCTTGGTGAGATCGATGGCATCGCCCTCGATGACCACCTCGTCCCAGGCTGCGTTGTCGACCACCTCGCAAGGGATGTACTTCTGGCAGCGTTCGCGAAACGCCGTCGGCAGCTCCGCGGGCTTGACGCCAAGACACGCCGCGAGAAGCTTACGGTTGCCGGCCGCGTTGGTGAGCACCGGCATGGTGTGGCCTTTGATGTTCTCGAACAGCACGACCGGGCTGCGCCCGGCCTTGTCGAGCTCGAACAGCATCGCCGTGGACTCGAACTTGAGGTCGACCGCGTTGCGGACACGCAGCAGCTCCTCGGGATAGTCGGTTTCGACCATCTGCAGAAACCCGCGCAGGCTTTGATTGTCGATGTTCGAAAGCGAGTTCATGCCAGCTCCCGTTCACGCCAACGTCATTTGATGGCATCGCCGTGGGGCATGGCAAGCAAAAAACCGGTCCAGCAGGCAGGGCACCCTCCGGCGGCACCTTTTCCGGAGTGCATTTGCGTTTGCGCCCCTCCATCCCATCGGCTAGCAGAGAAAGGCAGCGGCTCGCCCGCGCCGATGCCCAGGAACGCTCCACACGGTCCTTCAAAGCTGTTGCGCGGCCCGCGCAAAGCCGAGAAGGCCTTGCGGCGCCCAGCGGCCTGAAGCGGGATGACCGTTCTTCGAATCGGCATCCCGCTTTGGTTTCTTGTTTGAGCATGATCGCTTCCGAAAACCGCTTCACACTTTTCGGGATCATGCTTTAGTCCCGGATATCCGACGTTCGCCAAACGGAGCTGCCATGCCCTTCTACGAGAAAGGCCCCACCCGCATCCGCTACGAGGAGGCAGGCTCAGGCTTCCCGCTGTTGGTCATCGCCGGCGGCGGGCTGAATTCGACCATCGCCGGTCTCAGCGGCCCAAGCTCACCGTTCAACCCGATCGAAGAGTTCAAGACGGAATACCGCTGCATCGCGGCGGACTTGCGCAACGCCAACAGCGGCCAGTCCTCAGGCCCGCTCGAGGCCGACCGGCCGTGGGACGCCTATACCGACGACCAGCTCGGAGTGATGGACCACCTTGGCATCGACAGGTTCATGGTGCTGGGCTTCTGCATCGGCGGTCCCTTCATCTGGAATCTGTTGAAGCGGGCACCCGATCGCATCGTCGCGGCCGTGCTGGCGCAGCCCAGCGGCTCGCGGCCCGAGATGCGCGACCTTTTCTACGACGGCAACATGAAGGGCTGGGGCCCCGAGCTGAGCAAACGCCGGCCCGACATCACGATGGAGACGGTCGATCGATTCCTGACCAGGATGTACCGCACCAATCCCGACTTCGTCTTCACCGTGACGCGCGATTTCGTGCGCAACTGCGAGACGCCGGTGCTGATCCTGCCCGACGACATCCCGCAGCACCCCTACGCCGTCGCGATGGAGGCGGCGATGCTGGCGCCCAAGGCCGAGGTCAGCATGTTTCCCTGGAAGGAGCCGAAAGAGCGGATTCCCCTGGCGGTCCGCCAGATCCGGTCCTTCCTCCGGGCGCATCGGTCCGCTCCTGCTTGAACGGCGCTGACCGCTTATGCGCGGATCGCAATTGGTCAAACCCCGCCGCGATAGTAAGATCGGCCAAGAATTCGCCAGGGAGGATCGGCAATGTCGTTCGTCAAACGCGGGGTCGTCGTCGCATTGTTGTTGACGGGGAGCGTTGCCGCGCACGCAGCCGATATCCGTCTGCTGTCGAGCTGGGACAAGACCAATCCGGCGGTTGGAAAGCTGGTCGAGCCCTTCGCCAAGGGCGTCGAAACGGCAACTCAAGGCAAAATCAAGTTCATCGTCAGCGGCCCGGAAACCGTACCACCGTTTGAGCAGCTCCAGCCCGCCTCGACGGGCGTGTTCCAGATGCTGTTTACCCATGCCATCTACCACTACGGCACCACCGGCATGGCCGTCGGCATGGATGCCGTGCGCGGCAGCATCGACGCGCGCCGCAAGTCGGGCATGATGGAGGTGATCGACCGGCACTATCAGAAGCATGGGCTGAAGCTGGTCGGGCTCGCGCTCTCCGCAACCAAGGGCTACCACATGGTGCTGCGCCAGCCGGTGAGCGCCAACGGAGATTTGCAGGGCCGAAAAATTCGCGGGACACCGACCTATCATCCCGTGATCAACATGCTGGGCGCTTCCCCCGTCGTGCTGCCGGGCGGCGAGGTCTATGCTGCCCTGGAAAAGGGCGTTGTTGACGGCGCGTCCTGGCCGGCCTCCGGCGTGCTCGGCATGCGCTGGTATGAGGTCGCCAAATACCTGCTGCGCCCCACGTTTGGCGTGAACCACTACCTGCTGCTGATGAATTTGAACGCCTGGAACCGGCTGAGCGAGTCCGAGCGCAATATCCTCGCGGCGGAAGCGCGCAAGATCGAGGACAATTGGTTCAAGGAATACGACCAGATGGTCGCCGAAGAAGAGGCCGGGCTGATCAAGCGCGGGATGCAGATCACGGAGATGGGCGCCCCGCAAAAACAAAAGGTGGAGGCCGCCTGGGCATCGGCACAATGGGACCTCGCCGAGAAGAAGAACGGCCAGGAGGCCAAGGACCTGCGCGAACTGCTCAAAAAGCAGGGCCTGACCGACTAGCGCCGCGTTCAAGCCCGACTCAAACCGCTCGGTCAATTGCATGAGGCAGACTTGGTGAGGCAGACTTGGTGAGGCAGGCTTGGGGTCGGGTCCTGCTGCTTCACGACGCGGTGACCCGCATGGGCTTTGCGGCATCCGCGATCATCCTCGCGCTGATCGCAATCTCGTTTTCCTACGAGGTGGTGGCGCGATACTTCTTTGGCGCTCCCACAAGCTGGGCCAACGCGTTCGTCGCCTATTTTCTGTGCGCCTCGATCTTCCTGGCGGCTCCGGAATTGACGAGGCGGCGCGCCCACGTCGCCGTGACGATCCTGTCTGACCGTGCTTCGCCTGGTTTCCGCGCGGCTCTTCACCGCGTCGTCCTCGCGGCCGGCGCCGGCGCATGCCTGCTTGCGACTTGGATCACCGCCAATGCGACCGCCGATCAATTTGCCATGGGCATCGACACGATCTCCGCCTATCCGATCCCCAAGTGGCTGGTGTCGATCTTCATTCCCTATGGGATGTTGAGCTCCAGCTTGTACTTCCTTCGCGACCTGACCGGCGGCGACCTCGGCGCGAACTCCGGGCCCACGCCATGATCGACTGGTGGATCGCACTGTCGGGCGCGATCACCCTGCTGCTCGCGCTGCTGTTTTTGGGCATTCCCATATTTGTTGCGTTTCTGATCCTGAACGTCGCCGGGATCCTGGTGCTGATGGGACCGGCGGGATTTGGCATGTTCGCCAACAGCATTTTCACGACCGCAACCACCACCGCACTCGCGACCGTGCCGCTGTTTATCGTGATGGGTGAAATCCTGTTTCGCTCCGGCGCGATGGAGGCGGTGTTCGATTCGCTCGACCGGTTGATCGGCCGCATCCGCGGCCGGCAGTATGTTCTCTGCATCTTGCTGTCTGCAATTCTCGGCGCGCTGTCCGGCGCGGCCATGGCCGTGGCAGGACTGCTCGGCCGCTCGCTGTTCCCGACCATGCGGGCGCGCGGCTACAACACGCGCCTGTCGGCGGGCACCATTCTCGCCGGCGCCTGCCTCGATCCGATCATCCCGCCCAGCGTTCTGGCGATCCTGATCGCCGCGCTGGCGGAGATCTCGACCGCCGGCCTGCTGATCGCGGGAATTATCCCGGGCCTGATGTTGACGTGCCTGTTTCTGGTTTACGTCATGTACCGGGTCTGGCGCGACCCATCCCTTGCGCCCGATGTGTCGGTCGATGTCGCGGGCGCAACGAAGCAAAGCGCGGCGATGGCGGCACTGCGCATCCTGCCCTGCGCCTTCGTCTTCTTCATGGTCATGGGATTGATCATGTTCGGGGTGGCCACGCCGACGGAGGCTGCGGCGACCGGCGTTTTCGGCGCCGTGATCGTAGCGATTATCTACCGCCGACTGTCCTGGCGGATGATGGTCGAGGCCTTCACGACCGCCGCCACCGTCTCGACCCTTCTGCTGGTGATCATGTGCAGTGCGGTCATGTTCAGCCAGCTTCTGACGTTCACCGGGGCGACCCGCGCCGTGGCCGAGCTGGTTGCGCATCTTGATTTGCACGCGACGGTGATGCTGCTCGCCATGCTGGCCTTGCCGTTCATCCTTTTCATGTTTCTCGATCAGCTTGCGCTGATGCTGGTGCTGATCCCGATTTACCAGCCGCTCCTGAAGCACTATGCGTTCGACCCGATCTGGTTTTGGACGCTGTTTCTGATCGTTGCCACCGTCGGAGGACTTACGCCGCCATTCGGCTATGTCTTATTCGCGCTGAAGAGCGCTGCTCCCGATCTGCCGACAGCCGAGATCTACCGGGCATCGTGGCCTTTTGTCTGGCTGATCGTACTTGGGCTTTTCATTTTGATCGCATTCCCGCCGCTGGTGACGTTCTTGCCGAACCTGATGCGTCCGGCGTGACGGAGCAGGCGGCATCGGCGGCGGGCCCCAAAGCCGGAAAGACGCGGCAGCGCCACCTGCGATCTGGACCCGTTGCCGGAAGCAGGCCATATCTGTCGGCATGCGCGGTGGAGCGGGACGGAAGCGGAGCATTCAGACGACGGCGGCCGGGCGCTCCGCGCCGGGCGCCCGCCGCGGCACCGCGCGGGTGCGCGAGCGCAACTGCTCGGTCGCACGCACGCTCGGCATTCTCTCCGACGCCTGGACATTCCTCGTCATCCGCGAGGCGTACTTCGGCGCCAAGCGCTTCGAGACGTTCCGCTCGTCGCTCGGCCTTCCCCGCGCGACCCTGATCGAGCGGCTGAAGCGCCTCACCGAGCAGGGCATCTTCCGGCAGGAGCGCTATTCCGAAACCTCGCAGCGCGTCGAGTATCGACTGACCGAGTCGGGCCTCGAGCTCTACCCGTGCTTCCTCGCGCTGATGCAATTCGGCGACCGCTGGCTCGCCGGTCCCAAAGGGCCGCCGCTGCGGCTCATCCATCACACCTGCAACAGCATGTGCCGGCCGATCGTCGCCTGCTCGTCCTGCCTCGAAGAGGTGACGGCGCGGCGCGCCACCTATCGCGACGGACCGGGCGCCGGCTTCTCCACCATCGCGCCGGCGCGGCGGGCGCGGCGGTCCTCCGATCCCTCACAGTTCCTGCGCGGGCGGCCAAGCTCGGTGTCGAACACGCTGCAATTGATCGGCGACCGCTGGAGCTTCCTCATCATCCGCGAGGCGTTCCTCGGTTCGCGCCGCTTCGACCGTCTGCAATCCGAGTTGAAGATCGCCTCCAACATCCTGTCCGACCGCCTCGCCCGCCTCGTCACCACCGGCATCCTTGCGAGGCGCCGCTACCAGAACCAGCCGGAGCGTTTCGAGTACCGGCTGACCGACATGGGCAAGGACCTCTATGGTCCGCTGATCGCCATGATGGCCTGGGGCGACCGCTGGCTCGCCGGTCCCAAAGGGCCGCCGCTGATCCTCACGCATCGCGACTGCGGCAAGGATTTCACGCCGCTCGTGATCTGCGATCGCTGCCGCAAGCCGGTCGCCTCGCACGACATGGGCTATCAGCTCAACTACGACCCGCAGGACTTCGGCGCACCGGATGTGCCCGGTCCGCGCGCTGTGCCAGCGCGGCGAAAAGCGCGGCTGAACGTCCCGCCTTGACTCGGCTCCGCCGAGTTGGTCTAGTAATGCAAGTAACTTCTGCGACCGACGACCCGCGTCGGCTTCCGCGGCATGGGCGAAAGCGGAACCGTCGGCGCGCCCCCAGCGGTCGCTGACACCCTCTCCCGGCCCGGGCGGACATCACCAGGCTTCCGGTCGCCCCGGAGCCGCTGTTCTCCGCATCATCGAAAGCGCCAAACAAGAGCGATCCTGAAGGAGCGAACATGGACCTCGAACTCAAAGGCAAGGTCGCGCTGGTGACGGGCGCCGCGCGCGACGTCGGGCGCGAAATCGCGCTGACGCTCGCGGCGGAAGGCGCGGCGGTCGCGGTCAACTACCGAAGCTCGGGCGACGAGGCCGAAGCGGTCGTGAAGGAGATCACCGCCAAGGGCGGCAAGGCCAAGGCCTATGCTGCCGACGTCGCCGACCTCGCCGCGGTCCAGGGCATGATCGGCGCGGTCGTGAGGGACTTCGGCGGGCTCAACATCGTGGTCAACAACGCAGGCCTCGCGCTCCGCCAGCGCTTCACCGACACCAAGCCGGACGACTGGAAGCGACAGATCGACACCTGCCTCTACGGCGCGATCCATTGCTGCCACGCCGCGGCCCCGCATCTCGAAGGCGGCAAGAACGGCCGGATCGTCAGCGTGATCGGCGATTCCTCCCGCGTCGGCGAATCCGGGCTGGCGATCGTGGCGGCGGCGCGCGCCGGCGTGGTGGCGCTGATGAAATCGCTCGCGCGCGAGTTCGGCCGCTCGGGCACGACCGCCAACACCGTCTCGCTAGGACTCGTGGAAACCGCGCACGACCGCGCCTGGGTCGAGCAAAACCGCGAGAAGCTGACGCGACTCTATCCGGTGCGGCGCCTCGGTCAGGCGGAGGACGTGGCGCCGACGGTGGCGCTGCTGGCGTCGCCGCGCTCCGGCTGGATCACCGGGCAGACGGTCAGCATCAGCGGCGGCTTCAGCATGGTGTGAACGCTCGAAGCGCCGCGCAGACGGCGCAAGAACATGACGGAGGACATGTTGCGATGTTGCGGACCGACCTGATCGCCCCTGTGCCGGAGCTTCTCAAGCGTCATGCCAGGATGCGCGGGCCAAAGCTTGCCTACCGCGATGCGAGGGGCTCGGTGACCTATGCCGAGCTCGAGGCGCGGACCGGCCGGATCGCCGGGCATCTCGCCGACCTCGGCATCGGCGCAGGCGACACGGTGGCGATGCTGCTGCCCAATTCGGTCGCCTGGGTCGAGGCGTCACTTTCGATCACACGGGCGGGCGCCCTTGGCGTTCCCATCAGCTACGAGGCAACCGAGGCGGAGATTGCCTACCGGCTGACCGACGCCAACTGCAAGGCGATCATTGCGACCGGCGAGCGCGCGGCGCTGGTCGGGAAGCTGCAGGCCGGCGCGCCGAATCTCGAGACTGTGATCTTCACCGAGCACGGTGCCAAGGCTTCGGGCCTGCAGTTCGATGAACTCGCGACGACCGAGCCGAAGTCCGCGCCGCGCGATCCCTCCGACATCCACACGCCCGCCTACATCATCTACACCTCGGGCACGACCGGCCGCGCCAAGGGCGTGCTGCTCACGGTGCATGGCATGCTGTGGGTCGTGGCGGCCTGCTGGACAGCGGTCACCGGGCTGTCGGAGCGCGATTTCGTGCTCTCGCCGCTGCCGCTGTTCCACTCCTACGCGCTCAATCTTTCGGTGCTGGCGATCCTTGCGACCGGGGCAAGCGAGCACATCATGGAGCGCTATTCGACCGGCGAAGCGGTGAAGCTCCTGAAAAGCGGCGAGTTCACCTATTTTCCCGGCGTACCGACCATGTTCCACTATTTCCTGCAGGCGACGCGCGAAGAAGCCGGCCTGAAGTTCCCCAATCTGCGGCTCTGCGTCTCCGCGGGCGCGATCATGCCGGCGACGTTGAACCGCGAATTCGAGGAACGCTTCGGCATTCCGCTGCTCGACGGCTACGGCATCACCGAAACCTCGACCATGGTGACGATGAACTGGCCGAACGGGGGGCGCGTGCTCGGCTCCTGCGGCATTCCCGTGCCGGGGCTCGCGGTGCGGATCGTCGATCCGGCGAAGCGCCACGATTTGCCGTTCGGCCAGGAGGGCGAGCTGATCGTGCGCGGGCCCAACGTCATGCCCGGCTACCACAACAAACCGGAGGAGACCGCAAACGCACTCCGGGACGGCTGGTATTGCACCGGCGACCTCGCCAAATACGACGCGAACGGCTTCCTCACCATCACCGGGCGGCTGAAGGAGCTGATCATCCGCGGCGGACAGAACATCGCGCCGGCCGAGATCGAGGAGGTGGTATGCAAGTTCGCCCCCGTGCTCGACTGCGCCGTGGTCGGCATTCCGCACGAGCATCTCGGCGAGGTTCCGGCGCTGTTTGTGGTGCCGCGCGCGGGACAAAGCGTGGAAGCGGAAGCCGTGCTGACCCATTGCCGGCAGTCACTTTCGGCCTACAAAATTCCGCACGTGGTCCATACAGTGAAGGAAATCCCGCGCACCGGTTCGGGCAAGATCATCCGCTACAAGCTGCGCGAGGGCCTGACGGCGTGACGGGCCGAACGGCTTAAGGAGGACAGAATGCAGACCGCCGAAAAGCTTTGGGCTGATTTCTCGCGGCCGATCGCCAATGCCGACGATTATCTTTCGTCGCTGCGCGGGCGCGCCATGAACATCTTCTTCATGGGCCAACGGGTGCCGGAACCGGTCGACCATCCGGTGATCAAGCCATCGATCAACGCCATGGCCGAGACCTACCGCCTCGCCAGCGAGCGGCCGGAGCTCGGCAGCGTGAAGACCGAGATCGGCAACTGCCAGACCAACCGCTTCCTGCACGTGCCGACCGGCCCGGAACAGCTCGTCGCCAAGCACGAGATGCAGCGCGAGCTCGGGCGGCGC
>JAIESI010000137.1 GCA_019746135.1 Xanthobacteraceae bacterium | reverse complement strand
GCTGGCGCGAAACTACCTGGCGGCTGTCTGCCTGACCGCCGCGCTGGTATGGTGGATTTAATGAGTCTGGACCCTAGAGTGTTTTCGAAACGCTGAAACAAGGTGGACCAAGCCGAATCGAAAACATTGTAATCGTCGGGCTTGCCGTCTTTTCGGACAATCACGTTCGTAATGCTGATGTAATCAAGCTTCGCGATTTCATCGAGAGCGTTACGCAAAACCGCAAGCCGCGTATGGCGCGGTAGGTCAACAGGCTTATGGTTGACGTAATGCGAGGCATGAATCTCGGTTCGAATTGGCAAGCCATATACGGACTTCATTGTCCGCCTAAATGCGATCAATACGTTGATGAAGTCGCGCCACCTTGATTCATGCACGACGATTCCAGATAGCCCGAAGAACTTCGTGGGCGATCCCACGAGGCCAGTATCCCCGCTCTCATCGATATACATCAGATATATCCAGAAATTGTGCCTTGGCGCGTTACCGCTGCCAATAGCCTTTTCATTGCCGCGACACTGGATGCTGCGCGGCGGCATGAACCGTCATCAGGTATTGAAGGCCGTTTGATACGCGGCGGTTGTCCTCGCGCCATGCTATTTCGAACAAGCGGACCCGTTCGAACGCTTGGTCGGGCCAAGCATCCGTCCCCAAAAAAAGAACCCCGGGTCAAGCCCGGGGCGGGGATAAGGTACATGCCATCGGCGGTGCTTTTGCCGGAAACCTCAAGCCGCGTCGCGGGCTTGCATAGGTGGAGCTTCACCAGCCGCGCCCTTCGCTGCCGTCAGCGCCATCGCATTGACCAGCGCTGCGACCTCCTGCCGCGCCGTCACGTGCGACATCGTCGGCCGGGTGCCGAGCGTCGCCTCGTTGAGGTCGTCGAGGGCCGTGAGCCCGCGCGGGAAGAATTCGCGGAAGATCATCCGCTCGGCGAAGCCGTCGACGCAGCGGAAATCCAGCATCTGCGAAAGCTGCGTCAGCGCCTGTCCGACCAGCCGCTTGTTGCGGGTGCTGGTCATCGAAAGCCGGTTGCGCAGCACGATCCAGTCGATCGTGTTGCTGTCGATCATGCGGCGCTGCGTGCGGACGTCATCGACCATCTGGGCGTAGTGGTTGATGCCGGAGACCGCGAAGGTCTCGGGATCGACGGTGCCGAGCAGGTCGAAATCGACAAAGCTGTCGTTCAGCGGCGTCACCAGCGTGTCGGCCATCGAATGCGCGAGCCGCGCCAGGCTGCCGTCGCGGCCGGGCGTGTCGATGACGATGGTGTCGTAGGTTTCCGCGAGTGCGTCGATCTTGTCGGCCAGCGCCGTGCAGCCGGCCGCTTCGTCGGCCTCGGAGCCGTGCTCGATGGTAAAGTGCTCGGGCATCGGCAGCGCGCGATTGACGCGGCCGGACCATGTGCGCCGGTTTTCGACATAGGCGGTGAAGCTTTTCTGGCGGGTGTCGAGGTCGAGCGTCGCGACCCGGTGGCCGAGCTTCAGCAGCGCGACGGAGATGTGCATGGCGACGGTCGATTTGCCCGACCCGCCCTTCTCATTGCCGACAACAATCACGCGAGCCTTGGGCACAGATGCCTTGTCGAAGGACATGCGAGCTCCTCGATTGTCTGGATTTGCCCTGCTCATCACTAGCTCTGATTCGACATGGAACCGCAACGATGAAGGCCGCGGGGTGCAATGCGGCGGAAGCATTTGTCGTCGCAGGTGTTGCCGTACGGATTCACATTGCAGCGAATGTGAATTGCGCGCCGCTCGCCATGAGGCCGCGGAAGTCGTGCGTCAAAAAATCACAAGCGTCAGAATGTCCGCCACACAATCCATGCGAGCAGCAGCGCGATCGCCCAGAGCGCGATCGCGGTCCAGCGATTGCGCCGGGCCTCGGCCTGGCCGATGGCGGTGACGGTTTCAGGCGCCAGCACGAGGCCGTCGCGGGTGATGGCGTCGAGCTGCTCGACCAGCACCGCGCCGCGCGACATCAGCGAGGGAACCCCGGCGAGGAAGCTCGTCGCGTCCTTCGCCGCGTCCTCGAGGCGGCCGGCGGGGCCGAGATGCCGCTCCATCCATTCGCGGACCACGGGCTCGGACACGCTCCACATGTCGAGCCTGGGATCGAGCGAGCGCGCCACGCCTTCGACCACCACCATGGTCTTTTGCAGCAGCAGCAGCTCCGGCCGCGTCCGCATGTCGAACAGGCTGGTCACCTCGAACAGCAGCGTCAAAAGCTTCGCCATCGAGATGTCTTCGGCGGTGCGGTTGTGGATCGGCTCGCCGATCGCGCGGATCGCCTGGGCGAAATCGTCCACCGAGTGCTTGGGCGGCACGTAGCCCGCCTCGAAGTGCACCTCGGCGGTGCGGCGGTAGTTGCGGGTGATGAAGCCGTAGAGGATCTCGGCGAGGAAGCGCCGCTCCTTGGGGCCGAGCCGGCCCATGATGCCGAAATCGACCGCGGTGAGCTTGCCTTCGCCGTCCACGAACAGATTGCCGGGGTGCATGTCGGCGTGGAAGAACCCGTCGCGCAGCGCATGGCGCAGGAAGGTCTGGATCACCGCCGCGGCGAGCTTCTTCAGGTCGAGGCCCAGCGTCTCGAGCCGGGCGCGGTCGTTCAGCGGCGTGCCGTCGATCCATTCCAGCGTCAGCACGTCCTTGGCGGTGCGGTCCCAGTCGACCGCCGGCACGCGGAAGTCCGGGTCGGCCTTGGTGTTCTCGGCCATCTCGGAGAGCGCCGCCGCCTCGAGCCGCAAATCCATCTCGATCGCAACCGAGCGGCGCAGCGTGTTGACAGTCTCGATCAGGCGCAGCCGTCGCGCCTCCGCCGAGAATTTCTCGCCGTAGTACGCGACGAAGCTGAAAGCGTCGACGTCGGTGCGGAAGCGCCGCTCGACATCCGGGCGCAGCACCTTCACCGCGACCGGCTTGCGGCCGTCGGCCGTGGTCAGTTCCGCGCGATGCACCTGGGCAATCGAGGCCGCTGCGACGGCCGGACCGAATGTGGTGTAGGCCTCGCGCGGCGGCTTGCCGAGCGAAGTCTGCACCACGGCCTCGGCTTCGGCCTGCGGAAACGGCGGCATCTTGTCCTGCAGCGACTCCAGGTCGCGCGCGAGCGTTACGCCGACCACGTCGGGACGTGTCGCCAGGAACTGGCCGAGCTTGACATAGGCCGGTCCAAGCCGGCCGAGCGCGGTCGACAGCCGGTGCTCGGCGCTGGTTCCGGTCGGTCGCTCGATCAGCCGGGCGAGCTTGACCGCCAGCTTCGCCGACCACGGCAGCGGCACCGGATAGGGAATACCCAGCACACCCTCGCGCGCGAACACGAAGCCTGCGCGGGCAAGGCGGGCGAGATGGGAGAGCGCGGAGATCACGAGGCGAAGCCTCGTGCCCCGGACGCGGCGCAGCGCCATAGCGCGTCAAAGACGCGCGTAAACGCACTGATGGCGGTGCGCCGCAGATCCGGGGCCCAGCTTTCTTGCAAACCGGGGTCCCGGGTCGGCAGCGCACCACTGCGCTTCGCTTGTGCTGCGCTGCGCTCGGGACACGGAAACGATGCGGCGCGCCCTATCACAATCGCCAGCCGGAGTGCAGCGCGACCACGCCGCCGGTCAGCCGCGTGAACGTGACGCGGCGGAAGCCCGCGCCGCGGATCATGTCGGCGAATTTCGCGGGCTGGGGAAACTTGCGGATCGACTCGACGAGATATTTGTAGGCCTCGGCGTCGCCGGTCACGGCACGGCCGATCTGCGGGATGACGTTGAACGAGTAGAGATCGTAGAGGCGGTCGAGACCCGGCACGTCGACGGAAGAAAACTCCAGGCAGAGGAAGTGCCCGCCGGTCTTCAGCACGCGGTGGATTTCGCCGAGCGCCACGTCGATACGCGGCACGTTGCGGATGCCGAAGGCGATGGTGACCGCGTCGAAGCTCTTGTCGGCGAACGGCAGCTTCTCCGCATTGGCCTCCATGAACGCGACCGCGTGGCCGGCCTTTTCCGCCCGCTCGCGGCCGACCGCGAGCATCTCGGCGTTGATGTCGGCGACGGTGACGCGCGTGCCCTTGCCGCCCTTCGCGGCGATGCGGAACGCCACGTCGCCGGTGCCGCCGGCGAGGTCGAGGACGGCAAACGGCCTGCTCTTCGACGGATTGACCGCGGTGACCAGGGCGTCCTTCCAGGCGCGGTGCAGGCCGCCCGACATCAGGTCGTTCATCAGGTCGTAGCGGCGGGCGACCGAATGAAACACGTCGTCCACCAGCCCCTGCTTGTCGGCAAGCGGCACCCGGCGATAGCCGAAATCGGCTTGGTTTTCAGTGCTCTTGGCCATGCTCGATCCTGTCCGGCCGACGATAGCGCGGCCCGTCGCCGGACGCTACAAAGGCCCGCCCCGATCAGTTAATGGAGCGCGCGCGCGAGGGAAAGAGCCGATGGTCGTGGAATTTGCCAAGGTCGTACCCACCTTCCGGATCTTCTCGCTGGAGAAGGCGCGTGAGTTCTATATCGGCTTTCTCGGCTGCCAGGTGGATTGGGAGCACCGCTTCGAGCCGGATGCGCCGGTCTACATGCAGGTGTCGCGCGGCAATCTGGTGCTGCATCTGAGCGAGCATCACGGCGACGCCACGCCGGGCTCGGTGGCGCTGGTCTATATGAAGGGCATCGAGGAGCTGCACCGCGAGCTGATTGCCAAGAACTACCGCCACAACCGTCCGGGCCTGGAACGGATGGAATGGGGTATGCTGCAGGTCACCGTGATCGATCCGTTCGGCAATCGCATCCGGTTCTCCGAGCCGATCGAGAAATCGAACGGATAGCGCGATGCCCGAGCTTCCTGAAGTCGAGACCGTGCGCCGCGGGCTTGCTCCCGCGATGGAGGATGCGCGCTTCGAGGCGGTGGTCGCGCATCGTGGTGACCTGCGCTGGCCGCTGCCGAAGGATTTCGTGGCGCGGCTGAAGGGGCAGACGGTGGTGGGCCTCGGGCGGCGGGCGAAGTACTTGCTCGCGGATTTGTCGTCGGGCGATGTGCTGCTGATGCATCTCGGCATGTCGGGCTCGTTCCGCGTCGTCCGCGACGGCGAGGCGAAAACGCCGGGGCTGTTTCACTATCAGCGCTCGGACTACGGCACCCATGACCACGTCGTGTTCCGCATGTCGTCGGGCGTGACGATCGCATTCAACGATCCGCGGCGCTTCGGCAGCATGAAGCTGTTTCCGCGCAGCAAAATCGAAGATGAGCCGCTGCTGCGTTCGCTCGGGCCGGAGCCGTTGGGAAACGAGTTCGACGCGGCCATGCTGGCGCAGGCCTGCGCCGGCAAGAGGACCAGCGTCAAGGCGGCGCTGCTCGACCAGCGCATCGTCGCCGGGCTCGGCAATATTTATGTCTGCGAGGCGCTCAACCGTTCGCGGATTTCGCCGCGCCGCGTGGCGTCGACGCTTGCCACGCGTGCGGGCGCGCCGCAGGAGCGCACGGTCTTGCTGGTCGACTCGATCAAGGCGGTGCTGGCCGACGCCATCGAGGCCGGCGGCTCGTCCTTGCGCGACCACCGGCAGACCAACGGCGACCTCGGCTATTTCCAGCACCGCTTCCGCGTCTATGACCGCGAGGGCAAGCCGTGCCCGACGCGCGGCTGCAGTGGCACCATCAAGCGGATCGTGCAGGGCGGCCGCTCGACGTTCTTCTGTCCGGTCTGTCAGAAGTGACCGCTTGGCGGTCAACGAACAAGCCCGGCACGGGCCGGGCTTGTTCGTCGCACGATGGCTTCTCTTCACCAGCGATAATACTTGCAGCGGCGCACGCCGTTGAACTCGGTCCAGCAGCGGCGATGCGGCCGGCCGGTCGGCCCGCCGACCGTCGCGCCGATCAGGCCGCCTGCAACCGCGCCCACCGGTCCGGCCACCAGCAAGCCGGTGCCCGCGCCGATGGCAGCGCCCGAAACCGTCGAGTCGCGCGGGCCTGCGTTCGCCGCGGAAGACAGCGAAAGCGTGGCGACAACGGCAATTCCGACCAAGGTCTTGCGCATAAGGCATCTCCCTCAACATTCCTCAGCGGGAGCCCCTATAACGGCGCTGCCGGCGATCTGGTTCCGCCCGGCAAGGCCCTGTTATTGTTATCGCATGTCCCGGAAAAAGCCTGCCCCGGACGTGATCCGGGGTGGACACCGGTTTTCCGAAAAGGACATGCGCCAACTAAAGAATCTAGAGCACGCCCCGTTCCATTGGAACGGGACGTGCTCTAGCGAAATGTGAGAGCAGAAAAGCCAAGGAGCGCCGCATGAGCTATCAGAACATCATCGCCGAAACCAAAGGCCGCGTCGGCATCATCCGCTTCAACCGGCCGACTGCGCTCAACGCGCTCAATGCCGCGCTGGTCGAAGAGCTCAACGCCGCGATCGATGGGTTCGAGGCCGACGCCAACATCGGCTGCCTGCTCATCACCGGTTCGGAGAAGGCGTTCGCCGCCGGTGCCGACATCAAGGAGATGGCAACCAAGAGCTACGCCGACGTGAATCTCGGCGACTTCGCCGGCAACCAGGATCGCATCGCGCGCGCGCGCAAGCCCGTGGTCGCGGCGGTGGCGGGCTTTGCGCTCGGCGGCGGCTGCGAGATGGCGATGCAGTGCGACATCATCATCGCCGCCGACAACGCCAAGTTCGGCCAGCCGGAGATCAAGCTCGGTGTCATCCCCGGCATCGGCGGCACGCAGCGGCTCACCCACGCGGTCGGCAAGGCCAAGGCGATGGACCTCATTCTCACCGGCCGCATGATGGATGCCCAGGAGGCGGAGCGGGCGGGCCTCGTCGCGCGCGTGGTGCCGGCGGCGTCGCTGATGGAGGAGGCGATGAAGGTCGCCGAAACCATCGCCGGCTTCGGCCTGCCGTCGGTCTATGCGGCGAAGGAGAGCGTCAACCGCGCCTTCGAGACGACCTTGGCCGAAGGCGTGCGCTTCGAGCGTCGCGTGTTCCACGCGCTGTTCGCCACCGAAGACCAGAAGGAAGGCATGGCCGCCTTCGTCGAGAAACGGCCGGCGAAGTTCAAGAACAAATAGCTGCTTTCAGGCGGCCCGCCGCGAGCCTTTGAGGGCTCGCTTGCAGCGGGCCGCCGAACGTCGGCGAGGCGTCCGGCGGAAGTGATCCTATCGCTTCTTTGCCGACGAGCTGCTGCTCGAACTGTTGCTCGAACTGCTACTGCTCGACGAGGATGATGACAGCGTGAAGGGCGACGGTGCCGGTCTCGACGTTGCAACGGTCGGCCGCGACGGTGCGCTGACCGTCGGCGCGGTCCGAGTCACTGGCGCCGGCTTGTTAGTCACCGGCTGGCGGTAGGTGTCTATACCCCTCGCAACCCGCGCATCGCCGGTGGGATTGAGGTTGCGGCCGCTGGCGTCATACCGGTAGTTGGGATTCGACGGCGCAGGCGGCGCGGTGGTCCGCATGCTCGGCGCGGCCGGCTTGTAGCCGGGATTGTTGGCCGTAGACCGGATCGGCTGGCCAACCGGACTTGGCTTCGCCGCGGTTTGTCCGCTGACCGGATTGGGCGTCGTCGATCTTGTGTCGAAGCCGCCGCGCGCCTGTCCCGATGACCGCTCCGTGGTGTTCGAGCTGCGGGTTGTGTTTGACGATTGCGATTGAATCTTTTTGGCCTGCTCAAGCGCACTTTGTGCGGAGAGCTCGTCGCTCGGGAACGAAGCGAGCGCGATCGCAAACAAGCCTAATGCGGATGCTTTTGCCCACATGGCGGAATCCCCCTTTGAGATCGATATGTCGCTGGCCGGACGCATTTGCGCCGTCAGGTATTCACTGACAGAAATTTCTGATTTCAAACGCAGCCAGCTTAGCGTTCGGTTGTGCCGCAAACAACGTATGCGGAGCGCTATTTGCGCACGCAGATCACGCGCGTGACGGCGGAATGGTTGTCGGCGAGCTTGGCTTGCTCTCCTTGGGTCGCGCCGCTTTCCTGCAGGAAGCGCCGGATCGCATCGGCTGCGACGATCGAGGCTTGCGGCGCGGCCGCGGCGGTGCCGCTGGTCATCATCGGCGGAAGCTGCGCCATGCCGGCGAGCCGTCCTGCCGTATCGAACGCCGCGGCTCCGGCAAAGCCCGGCGCGGGTGAAGGCTCGAGCGTCCGAACCGATCCGGCTGCGCTCACGCGGGATTTCACCGACGACACCGCGCCGCCGCCGGCCTGCGCCGCGGGATCGGCCACGCCGACCAGCGTGATGGCGCCCGCGGCATTGTCCGCCGCAAGCGGCGCAACGCTGATGTTGGACGCGCCGTTGATCCGCAGCAGCACCAGGCCCGCGAGGCGGTCCTCGGCGACCCGCTCGGCATGGCCCAGCCCCGGCAGCGTGATGACCTGACAGCCTTCGATCAGCCGCCGGTCGGTCAGCACGTGGGCCATCGCGCCTTCCGCGGCTACAAAAATACCGGTGCCGTATTCGACCTTGCGCCGCGGCGCTTCCGTCGCGGCGGCCAGCGAGAAGCCCTGGGGGAACGGCAGGTAGGCCCAGGCGATCGGTGCGACCAGCGGGTCCATGGTGCCTTCCATCGCCTGGTCGTAGAGGATCGTCAGCCCGCGCACTTCGCCGTTTCGCGCGTAGCCGTAGACGCGCATCTTCTTCAGGCCCTGCATGCCGGCGAGCATGAACGAGTCCGGTCCGAGATTGTTGGCGGTGAGGCGGCGGCGTGGAATTCCCTTCTGCTGCTCGTACACCGCTTCGAGCGTCGCGCCGGTGTCGACGCGGAACGTCTCGATCTGCAGCTGGCCCTGCTCGGAGCTCCAGCGCGTGCCGGCCGGGCCGGTCGTGATCCTGGTCGCAAACTTCGACGGGATGCCGATCCGCGCGCCGGTGGCCGGGTCCTCGATCACGCGCCAGCCGGCTTCGCTCTGCCGCGGCGTGACGGCGGCCGCGAGCGCCGTGCGCTCCTCCGGCGAAAGCAGGCCGGTGACCTTGAGCTTGTTGCGCTTCTGATAGTCCTTCATGGCCTCGACGAGCTTGTCGCTGAACTCGCCGTCGGCCAGGCCGCGGTAGTCGCCGGTCCAGGTGAGATTGAACTGCAACGCCAGGCGCTCGGCATGCGGCAGCGCCATGTAGGCGTCGCGGATCGCCGGCGGCTTCAACGCGGCGTCGGCCCCGGACTTGTCGGTCGAAGCAACCTTCTTCTGCCTGGAATCCTTCGCGTCCTTTTTGGCGTCTTTCTTGTTCGAAGGCTTCTCCTTGGCGGCTCTGCCGTCGGTCGGCGCAGCGGTCTCTTTCTTGGCCACGGCTGCGGCCGGTGCCGGCCCGCGCGGTTTCGCGGCTGTGGCTTGTGGCGCGGCATTAGGCGGGTTGGGTTGCGCGGGGTTGGGCTTGGCGGCGCTGGGCTTTGCGGTCTTGGGCTTTGTGGGGCTCGCCGTGATCGGGCCGTAAGGCTCCCGGCTGTCGCTCTGCGCGAGCGCCGCCGGACTTCCCAATGCGAGCGCGAAAAGCGCAGTCCAAACCGTGGTCAAGACGCGCATCACCAACCCCATTCACGTCAAGCCACGGCAAGCCTAGCCGAAACCGTTCCGATGCGCCAATTATGGCTTCGGAGGATTGCGAATGCTGTCTCCCGAGGAACTGGAGCGCTATGCGCGTCATATCGTCCTGCGCGAGGTCGGCGGCCCCGGCCAGCAGGCACTGCGCCGCGCCCGTGTGCTGGTGATCGGCGCGGGCGGGCTTGGCGCGCCGGTGCTGCTCTATCTTGCGGCTGCGGGCGTCGGCACGCTCGGCGTCATCGATGACGACGTGGTGTCGCTGTCGAATTTGCAGCGGCAGGTGATCCACGCGACGCCGGACCTGGGCCGCGCCAAGGTCGAGAGCGCGGCGGCGGCGATCGACAGGCTCAATCCGCATGTGAAGATCGCCACCCACTCCGGCCGGCTGACCGCGGCGAACGCGCTGCCGCTGTTTTCGGACTACGACATCATCGCCGACGGCTCGGACAATTTCGCCACCCGGTATCTGTCGTCCGACGCGTGCTTCTTCGCGAAGCGGCCGCTGGTGACGGCGGCGGTCGGCACCTTCGACGGCACGCTGACGACGATCCGCGCCCACGAGCGCGGCAAGGACGGCAAGCCGAACCCGACCTATCGCTGCCTGTTTCCCGAACCGCCGCCGCCCGGCACGGTCCCGGCCTGCTCGGAGGCCGGCGTGCTTGGCGCATTGGTGGGCGTCCTCGGCTCGATGCTGGCGCTCGAGGTGATTCGCGAGATCGTCGGTTTCGGCGAGGGGCTGGTCGGGCGGCTGCTGATGGTCGATGCGCGGGCGATGCGGTTCGAGACGCTGAACTACGGGTGGGATGAAACAAATCCGTTGAACGGAACGAACCCGACGATCAAGGATCTGTCGGGACACGCCTGATCTTTTCCGGGGGCAGGACATGCAGGACCAGCCGGGGGTCTTCCAATATGGCCCGGAGCGGTGGGGATCGACCACCGCGATCCTTGCGGCGGTGTTCGCCGCCGCTCTGGTGCTGTGCGTCGGCGCGCTCTGGCACGAGCGCGATGACGCGCTGTCCCGCGCCGCGGCGGGCTTTACCGTGGCGCTGCTCCTGGTTGGGTCCGTCGCGGTGTGGAACGGCCGCCGCTCGGTGAATGACGGCAAGGTGTTGCGGCAGCAGACCGAGCTGCACAGCCGCATCTTCGAGACGTCGCTGGACCTGATCGTGGTCACCGACCGGACCGGCGTGCTCACCCACGTCAGTCCGAGCTGCAAATCCGTGCTCGGCTACGAACCGCACGAGCTGATCGGGCAGGTCGGCACCAAGGTCGTGCATCCGGACGATCTCGAATCCACCCGCGAGGAAATGCGCGCGGCGCGGCGCGGCCGGCGGATCCGCAACTTCGAGACCCGCTACGTCCACAAGGACGGTCACGCCGTGACGCTGGTCTGGACCGGCGTGTGGTCGGAATCCGAGCAGCTTCATTTCTTCATCGGCCGCGACATGACGGCCGAACGCCATCTGCAGCGCACCGAGCGCGAAACCAAGGAAATGCTGACCGCGGTCATCGATGCCTCGCCGGTCGCCATCGTCGCCCTTACCGCCGACCGGACCGTGCTGCTGTGGAGCCGCGCCGCTCAGGAGATTTTCGGCTACACCGCCGCAGAGACGGTCGGGCGCCGGTACCCGCTGGTGCCTCCGGACCGCGAGGCGCAAGCGGAATATGACGCGCTGATCGAACGGGCGTGGGCCGGCGAGACATTGCGCGACATCCGCGTTACGCGGCGCAGAAAGGACGGGGTGCTCGTCGACATCAGCTTCGATGCCGCCGCGATCGGCGAGGCCGGGCAGGTGAAGGCGATCGCCTACGCCCTGGTGGACATCACCGAGCGCAACAAGCTGGAAAACCAGCTGCGCCAGTCGCAAAAGCTCGACGCCATCGGCCAGCTCACCGGCGGAGTGGCGCACGACTTCAACAATGTGCTGAGCGTGATCACCGGCACCATCGACCTGCTCGCGGACGGCGTCGCCGATAAGCCGGATCTCGCCGCCATCGCCAGGCTGATCGGCGAGGCCGCCGACCGCGGCGCGGAGCTGACCGGGCGCCTGCTGGCCTTCGCGCGGCGGCAGCCGCTGCAGCCGCGCATCACCGACATCCGCGTGGTCGCGCAAGAGGCGGCGAACCTGCTCCGGCCGACGCTCGGCGAGCAGGTCGAGATCGAGTGGCGGCTGCAGCACGACGCGTGGCGGGCGATGGTGGACCCGACGCAACTGGTCACGGCGATCCTCAATCTGGCGGTCAACGCGCGTGACGTCATGCCGGAGGGCGGCAAGCTGACGATCGAGACCGGCAACGCCATGCTCGACGAAGCCTATGCCAGCGCGCACAGCGAGGTGCGTCCCGGCGCCTATGTCATGCTCGCGGTCAGCGACACCGGACCCGGCATCCCCGCCGCGCTGCACGACAAGGTTTTCGAGCCGTTCTTCACCACCAAGGAGGTCGGCAAGGGCACGGGTCTCGGGCTCAGCATGGCCTATGGATTCGTCAAGCAGTCCGGCGGCCATATCAAGCTGTACAGCGAGGAGGGGCACGGCACGACGTTCAAGATCTATCTGCCCCGGGCCGGCGATGCGGCCGGGCTCGCCGAGCCTGAGCACGTGCCATCCGTGGAAGGCGGCCACGAGACCATCCTCGTGGTCGAGGACGATCCGGCGGTTCGCAGCTCGGTCGCGGTGCAGCTCGACAGCCTCGGCTACAAGACGATCATGGCGCACAACGCCGACCAGGCGCTCCGCCTGATCGACGGCGGCGCTGAATTCGACCTGCTGTTCACCGACGTCATCATGTCCGGCTCGATGAACGGCCGCCGCCTGGCCGAGGAGGCGGTCAAGCGCCGCAGACCGCTGCGCGTCCTGTTCACATCCGGCTACACCGAGAACGCCATCGTCCACCACGGCCGGCTCGATCCCGACGTTCTGCTCCTGGCCAAGCCGTATCGGAAAGCCGACCTCGCCCGCATGATCCGGCTGGCGCTGGCGCGGCCTGGAATGCAGTAGCCGGATGGACAGGGTGGCTCCGGGTTCTCCGGGGTCCTGGCAAGGAACTGTTCACCGGTAAGGCGGTAGGTTGCGGCCACCGGGCGTTTGCCGGCCCGGAGCCGGGACCTGTCGCGCCTGTGCGTCGATGGCACCCGGCCTGCGGTCGAGGGGCACAGAAGATGCCGAAGATCCTCATCATCGACGACGACAGGCTGGTGCGCGAATCCACGCAGATCATGCTTCGCGCGAAGGGCTACGACGTCGTCGTTGCCCCGGATGGAAAGGCGGGCCTGGACGTGGCGCAATCGGGTGCGTTCGACCTTGCGATCGTGGACCTGTTCATGCCGGGCATGGACGGTCTGCAGGTGATCAAGGCGCTGCACGAGTCGCGGCCGGACATTCCGCTGATCGCGGCATCGGGATTCATGTTCGGCAACGGCTGTCCGAACATGCCGGAGTTCGAGAACATGGCGACCGAGGCGGGCGCAGTCTCGACGCTCTATAAGCCGCTGCGGCCCAGGGAGGTGCTCTGCGCGGTGGAGAAGGCGATCGGCGTCACCGCCTGAAGGCCGGAGTGCTTCGGCCGTCTCGCAATATCGAGGGCAGTATCCCGGCCGGCGGTGCTATACAGGCAGGGGCGGGGGCTCGGGTGACGGTCGACAGGATCTTCTTCGGCTACATGGCATTGGTTGGCCTTGCCGGCGGCGCGCTTCTCGTCGCGTACCCGGCGGTGGGCGACTTCTGGCTTAAGCCCTACTTCTGGCTCAAGCCCTACTTCTGGGTCCTGATCGCCGTTGGCGTGTTCGACGTCGGTGCCGTTCTGCGCGGCCAGGCGCCGGGCTCGATGCTGACCATGCAGGCGCGGTTGCTCGGGTTTGTGATCGGCGTGGTGGCGCTGGTCGTGGTGCCGACGCTGGCCGGCTCGTCGGTGAAATTCTTCTGACAAGCAGCGAACGCCGCTAGAGCATTTTCCGGCGAAGTGTGAAGCGGTTCGCCGCAGAAAATGCGACCAAACCAAAGAAGCTGGAGCTGTTTCCGATTCCGAAGGAACGGAAACAGCTCTAGAAATCGTAGCGGTAGCGCGCCACGGCGGCCTCGTCCCATTCGATGCCGATGCCTGGAACGTCGGCAATCTCGATGTGGCCGTTCGCCACCGCGAACGGCTGCTTCAGGATCGGATCGGCCCAGTCCTGCCATTCGAGCCAATGGGCGGTTTCGGTCACGCGCATGAGGTGCGCCGCGACCTCCGGGTAAAGATGCGTCGAGACCTGAATGCCGGCCGCCGCTGCGATCGGTGCGGCCCGCAGCCAGCCGGAGACGCCGCCGATCCGCATCAGGTCGGGCATCACGTAGTCGCCCGCGCCGGCGCACACCGCCTTGTAGAGATCGCGGGGCCCGTAGAAGTTCTCGCCGAGCTGCACGGGCGTGCGAAGCTCGCGCGCAAGCTGCGCGTAGCCCGCGGTGTTGTCATAGGCGATCGGCTCCTCGAACCAGTACAGGCCCTGGTCGTCGAGGGCGTGGCAGCGGTGCAGCGCGTCGCCGAGCGGCAGGCCCTGGTTGAAGTCGACCATCAGCTTGATGCCGTCGCCCGCGGCCGTGCGGACCTCGCCGATCGCGGCGAGATCGTCGGCGAGGCGGTCGCGCCCCAGCCGGAGCTTCAGCCCGGCGAAGCCGCCTTCCGCCATGAGCTCCTCCGCTTCCCGGGCCAGCGTCGCGACGCCGGTGAGCCACAAGCCGTTGCTGTTGTAGGCCGGCACCGCGCCGATGCTGCCACCCAGCAGCACCGCCAAGGGAAGCTCCGCAGCTTTCGCCAGCGCATCCCAGATCGCCATGTCGAGGCCGGATGCGGCAATCATCGCGACGCCTTCGTAACCGATCAGGTTCATCGAGCGGCGATTGGACTGGAAGCGATCGAGCGGCGCGAGCGGTTGGCCCTGCATCGCGGCGGCGAGGTCGTGCAGCGCCGGAACGACGTAACGCGCGGCGTTTCTGAGATACGGCTCCAGATAGCTTCGCCCGACGATGCCTTCGCGGGTGTGCAGGTCGATCAGGATCAGCGGCCAGTCCTTGAACAGGCCGACCTTGGAGACCACCGGCCGCCGCAGCGGCACCGACACCGCCCGAACGTCGATCGATTGCAGGGTGAGCTTCTGCGGCATGGTCCGGCTGCTTTGCCGATGATCGTCGAAATGATCTGACCGCCGCGCCGGCCGGATGTAAATTCACTGCTGAGTATACCAACGGGGCCGGCCTCATGCGGCGTTCGCGCGCACAGACCCGAATTCGCATCCTCGACGCGGCCTACGGGCTGTTCTGGCGCCAGGGATTTCTGCGGGTGTCGATGGACGACATCGCGGCGCGGGCCGGCATCACCAAGCGGGCGCTCTACCAGCACTTTCCGAGCAAGGACGACCTGATCACCGCGGCGCTCGCGCATTCCAGCGAGCTTGCGATGGCGCGGCTGCAGCGTTTCCAGCGCCCGGCCGATGCCGCAAAGCTCGTCGACTCGTTCTTCGCCGAGCTGGCGAAGTGGGCGTCACAGCCGAAATGGTCCGGCGCGGGCTTTACCCGCGTCGTGGTCGAGCTCGCCGATCTGCGCGGCCATCCGGCACGCGCCATCGCGCGCCGGCACAAGGCTCTGGTGGAAGAATGGCTGGCCGAGGCGTTCGCCGCCGCGCGGGTGCGCATGGCCCGTGCCCGCGCCCGCGACGTGATGTTGCTGATGGAAGGGACGATAGCGCTGATGCTCATTCACGGCGACCCGGCCTACGCCACCGCCGCCGCGCAAGCCGCGAAAAGGCTGGTGGCCGGCGGCTGAGCCGTCTTGGTGAGCTGTCTTGGTGAGCTGTCTTGGGCGGGCCAGGCATCGGTTTTATCCGGCGCTTCCGGCGGCAGGAGAGTTCTGGCTCGATGCTTCAACGAAAAAGAGTTTTTAAAAAATACTCAACCGTGCATTGCGGGTGAAAAAACGAACTCAATTTAATCCAATGAAATCAAGTGTCATCGGCCGCCGGCGGCGCCGACACGTCCGCGCTACTCGGCCTTCACGTTCCTTTCCTTGATCACCTTGCCCCACAGCGCGACCTCCTCGGCAAAGAACCGCGCCGCATCGGCTGGCGAGCCCGGCATCGGCTCGAGCGTCAGGCGTTGCAGCCGCTCGCTGACCTCCGGCCGGCCGAAGCTTTCCGCCACCGCCTGGTTGATCTTCTCCGCCAGCGCCGGGGGAAGCCCCGGCGGTCCGGTCATGGCGAACCAGGTCACCGAACGGAAGCCCGGCAGCGCCTCGGCCACCGGCGGCGCCTCGGGGACGACACCCGAGCGCTCGGTGCTGCCGACCGCGATGATCCGCGCGTTGCCGGCACGGTGCTGCGGCACCGACGTGGTCACGGTGTCGAAGAAGAAATCGACATGCCCGGCCATCACCGCGTTGAGCGCGGGCACCGCGCCGCGGAACGGCACGTGCACCATCTCGATCCCGGCCAGGAGCTCGATCAGGTTTGCCGACAGGTGCGCCGTCGAGCCCGCGCCTTGCGACGCGTAGGTGATCTTGCCGGGGTTCGCCTTGGCGTAGGCGACCAGCTCCTTGACGTTGGCCGCCGGAAAGTCCTTGCGCACCACCAGCGCGTTCGGCACCCGCACCAAGAGCGAGATCGGCGTGAACTCCCGCGGATCGAAGCTGATGTCGGGGTAGAGCAGCTTCATGAATGTGACCGGCGAGGGCGGGCTGATGAACAGCGTATGGCCGTCGGGCGCGGCGCGGAACGCCTGCGCTGCGCCGATCGACATGCCTGCACCGGCGATGTTCTCGACGATGACCGGCTTGCCCCATTTCTGGCTGAGCTGATCGGCAATGAGCCGCGCCAGCATGTCGGTGGTCGATCCGGGCGCCGACGGCAGGATCACTTTGACCAGCCGCGACGGATAGGCCTCCTGCGCGAGGCTTGCGGTGGCGTTGGCGGCGGCAAGGACCAATGCCCCGACCATCATCCATGTCATCGACCAGCGCCCCGACATCACTCTCTCCCTCGCCCGCGGGCTTGATCTTTCCTCGGATCAGCTCTCCTGCCGCACGCCGAGCCGGACCAGACGCGGCAGCACCTCGTCGCAGAAATACGGCACCTCGTTGAGATAGTTGACGAACGACACCGCGATGCCGCGCATGCCGGCTTGGCTGATGCTCGAAAGCTCCTGCGCCACCTGGTCCGGCGTGCCGATGAACGGATAGCCGCCGATGCCCTTGCCCGCGAAATAGCGCTGCAGCCGGGTGAACTCTTCGGGCGGGACGGTCTGCCGCGTGATGTTCTTCAGCGCCATCATCTGGTCGACCGCGCCCCAGTCGGCATTGTCGATGACGGCGTATTGGTAATAGTCCTCGGCCTCCTTCTGCGTCGGTCGGCAGATCACCTGCCCGACGGTGTAGACCTCGATGTCGCGGCCGAACTTCTGCGCGGCGCTCTTGAGCTCCTGCACCTTTTTGGCGTTGGCCTCGATCGAGTGCCGCGAGTCGACGGTGGCGGTGAAGAACGCGTCGCAGTTGCGCAGCGCGAACGCCTGTCCGATCGGCGACCGGCCGGCGTTCATGATGATCGGCCGGGTCTCGCCGTAGGGCTTGGGATAGGCCCGCACGCCCTTGCAGTTGAGAAACCGGCCCGCGAAATCGAAATCCCCGCGCTCGGTCCAGGCGCGCTTGATGACGTCGAGCCACTCCTGCGCGTAATCATAGCGGGCGTCGTGCTCGCGCTGCGTGACGCCGAACATCTCGAACTCGCCCTCGTTCCAGCCGACCACGAGGTTGATGCCGAAGCGCCCCTCGCCGATATGGTCGGCGGTGACGAACTCCTTGGCGGCGATCAGCGGATGAAACAGCGGCGCGTGCACCGTGCCGAACACGGTGATGCGCTCGGTGGCGGCCAGGAGGCCGCAGGCCCAGGTGACGGTCTCGAGCGTTGCGCCGTGAAAGTTGGTGTCGCCGCCGTAGCCCTTCCACCGGCCGATCGGCAGCATGAAGTCGATGCCGGCTGCGTCCGCCACGCGCGCGAGCTTCAGGCAATCCGGCCAGCTCGCCGACCACCGCTCCGGCACCGTGGTCGCGGAGCGGCCCGACGAGCAGTTGGCGCCGAAGATGCCGATCTTCAGCGCGTTGGCGTTGTACATCGCCGCGCGGTCGGGCAACGATCCAGTACGGCTCAGCATGGTGGGCCCCGGCGTCAGGAACCTGCCGGAAAACTCTACACCATCCGCCTGTCGTGTGGAGCGGGCGCGGCCGGCCTGCGCCGCCGTCATCGGCGGGCAATCCGCCGATTTGTCTGCGTCGCACGATCAGCCCAGCAGCCAGCCGAACGCGCGCCTCAGTTCGCGCGTGCCGTTTCGCTCGTACCATCGACCATGCGCGATGATGATTCGCTCCGGGTCCCAATCGATCATGGTCTGGACGGCTCGCCTCAGCTCCGGCCTGGCAAACGTCCGCCGCATGTCGCGTGGCATCGATCCGTCGGGATCCTGAACACCGCCCAGCCGGGTCAGCCAGCGCATCAGAAGACCGTCGGTCTTTTGCGGTTCGAAATTCTCGATCAAGTCGGCCAGGATCAAGGTGCGCGAGGCCCGGTGGAAGAAGTCCACCTCCGTCATATAGCGGCCGCCGATCGGCAAGGTCGCAAGCGCCCAGTCCCAAGGATAACCCGTGGCCTGGTCGAGCGAGCGGGCTTTAAAGCTGATGCGGCCACGCGCCTGCTCCTGGATGTGCGCGGCGAGATAGACGTCGGCTCCGGCGAATGCCGTGTGCCATTCCGGAATCCACCAGTAGTGAATGCGGTTCGGGCCGACGATCCAGCGCGGCCGCCCGATCGTCTCGATTTCCGCCTTGAGTCCGGCGGTCAGCGGTGTCGGCGAGTGGACGAACAGGTCGTCACCGAGCCGCACAACCGTCATTCGCGTTGGAAACGGCAACTTTGGCCAAGGCATGCCGAAGCGGATGACAGGGCCGTCAACGATCCAGATGTTGTCGGCCGCCTGCTTGAGCGAATTGATCGGCGCATACACCAGACGAGCATCCGCGTTCATGCCGGGACAATGAATGCGGCGGCAGGCGGTTCCGCCCGCTCCCGCGGGCCGTCTTCACGGATGAGAGGCCGCCGGCCGGGGTGTCACAGCATCGATGGCAGCACCCGGTCCGGCGGCTTGTGGCCGTCCATGAAGGTGCGGATGTTGACGATCACCTTCTCGCCCATGTCGATGCGGCCTTCGACCGTGGCCGAGCCCATGTGCGGCAGCAGCACCACCTTGCCCTCGCGGGCGAGCCGCGCGAGCTTGGGATTGATCGCGGGCTCGTGCTCGAACACGTCGAGGCCCGCGCCGGCGAGCTCGCCCGCTGCGACCATGCGGATCAGCGCGCCCTCGTCGATCACCTCGCCGCGTGCGGTGTTCACCACATAAGCCTGCGGGCGCAGGAGCTTCAGGCGCCGCGCCGAGAGCAGGTGGAATGTTGCCGGCGTGTGCGGACAGTTGATCGAGATGATGTCCATGCGGGCGAGCATCTGGTCGAGGCTCTCCCAGTAGGTGGCGTTCAGCTCTTCCTCGATCTTGGCAGGGACGCGGCGGCGGTTGTGGTAGTGGATCTGCAGCCCGAAGGCGGACGCGCGCCGCGCCACCGCCTGGCCGATCCGCCCCATGCCGATGATGCCGAGCCGCTTGCCCCAGATGCGGTGGCCGAGCATCCAGGTCGGCGACCAGCCGGGCCAGTCCTTGTCGCTGCCGCTCAGCACGGTCGCGCCTTCGGCGAGGCGCCGCGGCACCGCGAGGATCAGCGCCATGGTCATGTCGGCGGTGTCTTCGGTCAGCACGCCGGGCGTGTTGGTGACGGTGATGCCGCGCTGGACCGCGGCCGTAACGTCGATATTGTCGACGCCGTTGCCGAAGTTGGCGATCAGCTTGAGGCTGGGCCCCGCTTCCTTGAGCACCGGAGCGTCGATCCGGTCGGTCACGGTCGGCACCAGCACGTCGGCGGTCTTGAGCGCCTCGCCGAGCTGGGCCGGGGTCATCGGCTTGTCCTCGAGATTGAGGCGGGTGTCGAACAGCTCCCGCATGCGCGTTTCGACGCTGTCGGGGAGCTTCCGAGTCACGATCACCAGCGGTTTCTTGCCCTTCGGCATGCTTGCGCGCCTCTTAACCGGAGCCGGAAATTTGCGCCCGTTCAGCCCTCCTTAACCGAGGTGAACGACACTCGGGGATGCCCCTCGCGGTGCTCGGGGCAAGCCTTTCTGAGCGGATTTCTCTGTACCAGATGGGCCTTTCAAGACAAAGCACCCGGGTTGCGTCGGTTTCGCTCAGAGTTTTTGTCGCGGTCGCATGAGACACGTCCACCGTGCCCTGTTTGTGATGGCTTTCGCGGCGGCATTTGCCGCAGCCTGGACTCCCACGCCATCGCAATCCCAGCCGCAGGCGGCCGCTCAGGGGCTGGCCGCAGGCTCCGCCAGCGGGCTGCCGGTTCCGCGCTTCGTCAGTCTGAAGTCCGACAAGGTCAACATGCACATCGGCCCGGCCAAGACCTACGAGGTCAAATGGCTGTACCAGCGCGCCGGCCTGCCGGTGGAGATCACCGCCGAGTTCGAGACCTGGCGGCGCATCCGCGATGCCGACGGCACCGAGGGCTGGGTCTATCACTCGCTTCTGTCCGGCCGGCGCACCGGAATGGTGACGGCGCGGGGCGCCGACGATCTGGTGACGCTGCATGAGAAGCCGGACGTGCAGAGCGTGGTGACGGCGCGGCTCGAGCGCGGCGTGATCGCCAGCGTCAAGCGCTGCTCCGGCGAAGGCTGGTGCTATCTCGCCGGCCGCGGCTTCGAGGGCTACGTGCAGCAGACGCGGCTCTGGGGCGTCTACCCGAACGAGAAGGTGGACTGACGCGTCGCAGTATTGGCGAGGCGCTGCCACACCCACCGGCCGTCACCCGCGGCTTGACCCGCGGGTCCATGCGGCAGCGCAACCGGAATGCTCTTGCGATTGGAGTACGCTGCTCCGTCCCGGCCGTTGCCTACCCGACGATCGTCGCCTCCATCGTATCGAAGCCTTCGAACTCTCCTGTGACCGGCTGATTGAGCTCCACCGGATGAAAGCCGGTGAACGAGCCGGTGACGATGAACGTGCCGGCCTTGAGCCCGGTCGAGCCGCGTCGAAGGTTGGCGAGAACCACCGCGGGCTTGCCCGGATTGCCGGTCGGGTGACCGCCGGTCTTGTCGACGATGGTCCTTCCGCCCTGCTTCATGGTGACGCGCGTCCTGGTGAAGTCGAATGCCTGCCAGTCCTTGCGGAACGGGCCGAACACCATTGCGCCGTTGGCGATGTGATCGGCATAGAACTCGTACGGTGTCTTTTCCATCGCCGACTTCAGGTCGCGGAAGCGGCTGTCCACCAGCTCGAACGCGGCGCAGCCTTCGAGCGCGTCGAACACTTCGGCATCGGCATATTCCTTCTCGCGTGCCGGCAGGTCGCGCGTCAGGCGGAAGCTGATCTCGCATTCCATGTACTGGCACGGCGTCAGCGCGCGCGGCACGCGCGCCGGACTCTCGAATACGCGGCCCGCGGCGAGCGGCGCGTAGACCACTTCGGCACCGGGCTTGGCGGCGATCTTCGTGCCGACGATGCGCTCGCCGACGAGCCGGTCGACCGCGTCCATGATGGCGCACGACTCGGCGAAGTTCTTCGGCGCGAGCTGCGCGGGCAAGGGAGCAAGCCGCTCGCCGGTCTGCCGCGCGCGCATGAAGGTCTTTGCGACCTCGTCGATTGCGGCCTGATCCATCGTGCGCCCCTCCCACACCGGCCGCTGTGTGCCGAATTGCGGAGAGCCTAGCAAAAAGCCAACGGCCGGGCAGAGGCCCGGCCGTTTAAGAAACCGATACGTGCCGGTATTACCGGCGGGCGTCCTTCTTGCGCAGCCGGACCACCACGTCGACGCGGGCGATCTCGTAGCCGGTGGGCGCCGCAGGCATCTTGCTGACGATCTCCTCGGCACCGGGGATGTCGACCAGCGCGTTGTCGCCTTCGACGAAGAAGTGGTGATGCGCGGTGGTGTTGGTATCGAAGTAGGTCTTGGAGCCGTCGACCGCGACCTGGCGCAGCAGGCCCACTTCGGTGAACTGATGCAGCGTGTTGTAGACGGTGGCGAGCGACACCGGGACCTTCGCCTTGGTCGCTTCCTCGTAGAGCATCTCGGCAGTCAGGTGCCGGTCACCCTTGGCGAACAGGATCCAGCCGAGCGCCATGCGCTGCCGCGTCGGGCGCAGGCCGACATCGCGCAGCATCGATTTTACGTCGTGCCACGGGCAGCCGTTCAGAGCATCCCGGCGGAGGTCCGCGGGAATAACGGCAGCGTCAGCCGTGCTCATGATCGTGGTACGCGTTTCAGCCATTTCTCACGCTCAACAGTAGATCAGAACCGTTCTAAGATTGTTACATTTGCAATCATATCGGCCCGACCCCCTTGGTGCAAGCGTTTCGCAACAAGCACACCGGGTTTGCAAGGGCCTCTGCGTGTCTGGCAAAGCTCGATTATGGTCCTATTTGTCCAGAACCGGCTTTGTCCAGCCGCCGCCCGCTATGTTAGGAGATAGTCATGGAGCGGTCAGCCGTAAACAGGACGATGATGGAAAACAAGCGCAGCAGCTTTGAGTTCGAGGACCTGCTGTCCTGCGGCCGCGGCGAGATGTTTCTGGAGGGCCCGCAGCTTCCGCTGCCGCCCATGCTGATGTTCGACCGCATCTCCGAGATCGCGGAGGCGGGCGGCGAATATGGCAAGGGCCTGGTGCGGGCGGTGCTCGACGTGAAGCCCGACCTCTGGTTCTTCCCCTGCCATTTCAAGGGCGATCCGGTCATGCCGGGCTGCCTCGGCCTTGATGCCCTGTGGCAGTTGCTGGGCTTCTTCCTCGGCTGGCTCGGCTCCTCCGGCAAGGGCCGCGCGCTCGGCCTCGGCGAGCTCAAGTTTTCCGGCCAGGTGCTGCCGAACATGAAAAACGTGGTCTACGGGCTGGAGATCAAGCGCGTGATGCGGTCCAAGCTCGTGCTTGGAATTGCCGACGGCTGGCTCTCGGCGGACGGCTCGATCATCTACCGGGCCTTCGATCTCAAGGTTGGCCTGTTCCGCGACGCGGATGCAATGAAACCGACAACCGCGTGATCGCGGCTTTCCGGGCGGTCTCTTGTGGCGGTCTTGCGGGACCGTCCGGGGCGGCCCTAATTTACAACCACCAATTCGGCGACCGCGCGACGCGGAGCCGATTGCGGCAGATGCGGTGAGGCTGACATGAGACGGGTTGTCGTCACCGGGATGGGCATAGTCTCGTCCATCGGCAACAACACGCAGGAGGTGCTGGCGAGCCTGCGCGAGGCCAAGTCCGGCATCTCGCGCGCGGATGAATACGCCACGCTCGGCTTCCGCTGCCAGGTGCATGGCGCGCCCAGCCTCGATCCGTCGGAATCGGTCGATCGCCGCGCCATGCGCTTCCTTGGCCGCGGCTCGGCCTGGAACCACGTCGCCATGGAGCAGGCGATCCGCGACGCCGGCCTCGAGGAAAAGGAAATCTCCAACGAGCGCACCGGCATCGTCATGGGCTCGGGCGGCCCCTCGACGCGCACCATCGTCGAGGCGGCGCTGACCACCAAGGAAAAGGGCCCCAAGCGCGTCGGCCCCTTTGCCGTTCCCAAGGCGATGTCGTCGACCGCCTCGGCGACGCTCGCCACCTGGTTCAAGATCAAGGGCGTCAACTATTCGATCTCGTCGGCCTGCGCGACCTCCAATCATTGCATCGGCAACGCCGCCGAGATGATTCAGTGGGGCAAGCAGGACATGGTGTTCGCCGGCGGCAGCGAAGACCTCGACTGGACCATGTCGGTGCTGTTCGACGCCATGGGCGCGATGTCGACGGGCTTCAACCAGACCCCGGACAAGGCCTCGCGCGCCTATGACCGGGACCGCGACGGCTTCGTCATCGCCGGCGGCGCGGGCGTGCTGGTGCTGGAGGAATTGGAGCATGCCAAGGCGCGCGGCGCCAGGATCTACGCCGAGCTCGGCGGTTATGGCGCGACGTCCGACGGCCACGACATGGTGGCGCCCTCGGGCGAGGGCGCGATGCGCTGCATGAAGATGGCGATGCAGGACCTCAAGGCGCCGATCGACTACATCAATCCGCACGCGACCTCGACGCCGATCGGCGACATCAAGGAGATCGAGGCGATCCGCGAGGTGTTCGGCAGCAAGTGCCCGCCGATCTCGGCGACCAAGTCGCTGACCGGGCATTCGCTGGGCGCCACCGGCGTGCAGGAGGCGATCTATTCGCTGCTGATGATGCAGAACGGCTTCATCTGCGAGAGCGCCAACATCGAGAACATCGATCCGGCGATGGCCGACATGCCGATCGCGCGGCAGCGCCAGGACAACGCCAAGCTCGGCGCGGTTCTTTCCAATTCATTCGGTTTCGGCGGCACCAACGCCTCGGTCGTGTTCAAGCGGCTGGACGTGTGACGCAGTTTCATATTCGCCGCTTCGGGGCCGAGGCTGGCGCAAGACGAGTAAGAGGAGTCCGATGCCAGGGCTGATGCAGGGCAAACGTGGCCTGGTGATGGGTGTCGCCAACGATCATTCGATCGCCTGGGGCATCGCCAAGACGCTGTCTGAGCACGGCGCGCAACTGGCCTTCACCTATCAAGGCGACGCGCTCGGGCGGCGGGTGAAGCCGCTGGCGGAGTCGGTCGGCAGCAAGATCATCCTGCCCTGCGACGTCGAGGACATCGCCTCGGTCGATGCGGTGTACGCCGAGATCAAGAAGCAGTGGGACTCGATGGACTTTCTGGTCCACGCCATCGGCTTCTCCGACAAGAACGAATTGAAGGGCCGCTACGCCGACACCACGCGCAAGAACTTCGAGCGCACCATGGTGATCTCCTGCTTCTCGTTCACCGAGGCGGCCAAGCGCGCCGCCGCGCTGATGCCGAACGGCGGCAGCATGATCACGCTGACCTACAATGGCGGCGACCGCGCCATGCCGAATTATAACGTGATGGGGCTGGCCAAGGCCGCCCTCGAATCGTCGGTGCGCTATCTCGCGGTCGATTACGGCGCGCAGAAAATCCGCATCAACGCGATCTCGGCCGGTCCGATCCGCACGCTTGCCGGCGCCGGCATCAACGACGCGCGCTACATGTTCGCGTTCCAGCAGCGGCATTCGCCGCTCGGCCGCGGCGTGTCGCTGGAAGACCTCGGCGGCGCGGGCTTGTACCTTCTCTCCGACCTCTCCGGCGGCGTGACCGGCGAAATCCACTTCGTCGATTCCGGCTACAACATCATCGCCATGCCGCAGCCCGATGCGCTGCGCAGCGAGGCCGACGCCACCAAGGACGCGGCGCAGTAGGCCGCGCCCTTGCTGAGGCAGCGCGGGGCGGCCGACTGGGCCGCTCCCCGGCGTGCACATCAGGTGCCTCTCTTCCGATCTGGAAATCGTCAGCCGGCTGGGCAATGCTTTCCGCCGTCGAGCGGGCGAGAGCGCACTGCTGAGGAGAGCGTCATGGGGAACGGGTTTCGTCTTGCGCTGCTGGCGCTCTGGACAATGGCCAACGTTGCGGCCACCGGTCCGGCGTCGGCGCAAAGCTGGCCGACGCGCCCGGTCACCGTCGTCGTGCCGTTTGCCGCCGGCAGCTCGACCGATACGGCGGCGCGCATCCTCGCGGTCGGCATGTCGGAGGTGCTGGGGCAGCAGCTGGTCATCGAAAATGTCGGCGGCGCCGCCGGCATGACCGGCTCGCTGCGGGTCGCGCGTTCGGCTCCGGACGGCTACCAGATGCTGTTCGGAACGGTGGACACGCTGGCGATCGCGCCGGCCCTGCAGAAGCAGCCGCCTTACGACAGCCTGAAGGATTTCGCGGCAGCCGGCATGGTGGTCGAGCAGCCGATCGTGCTGATCGTGCGGGAGGAGCTGCCGGTCAAGACGCTGGCCGAATTCGCGGTCTACGCGAAAGCCAATCAATCGAAGATGCAGTTCGGGTCCGCCGGTGTCGGCTCAGGCTCGCATTTCGCCTGCGCCAAGCTGAATGCGGCGCTTGGCGTCGATACGGTCCACGTTCCGTATCGCAGCTCGGGGCTGGCCGCGCAGGATCTGATCGGCGGCCGTCTCGACTATCTCTGCGCCTTGGGCGCCACGGCGCGCCAGCCGATCGAGAGCGGCAAGGCCAGGGCCATCACCCTGCTGACGGCGGAGCGGTCGCCCCTGTTTCCCCAGCTCACCACCTCCAAGGAGCAGGGCGTGGCCGGCGTCGACTCCTATTTCTGGTCGGCCTTCCTGTTCCCGAAGGATACGCCGGACGCCGTCGTCCGGAAGCTCGCCGACGCCAGCAATCAGACGCTCAACCGTCCCGCGACCGTCGAGCAGTTGCGCCGGGCCGGCATCGAGCCGGTCGCCGCGAGTCGGCGGTCGCCGGCCTATCAGCGCGATTTCACGGTGACGGAAATGAAAAACTGGGCCGACCAGGTGAAGGCAAGCGGGCTGCCGCTGCAATAGGTCTTCGGTCGAAGCCGTCAAAGGCGGGCCGGGATCGCTCCCGGCCGGCCTCATTCGTGCGGGCAGCACCCTCGCGCGGATCGCCGCGATCTGGTTGACTTGACGCCTCGGTCGATTTCGCCGCGTGCGGCGGATGCCCGGCAATCAAGAAAACTGGCGAGGAAACCGATGTCTGCGGCGCTCGAAAAAACCTACGACGGCATCATCGTCGGCGCGGGCCATCACGGCCTGGTGCTCGGCAGCTATCTCGCCAGATGCGGGCTCGACGTCCTGCTGGTCGATCGCCGCCTGCAATACGGCGGCGGGCTGTCGACGGAGGAGGTCACGGCGCCGGGCTTCTATCACAACCTGCATTCGATCAATCATTTCCACATCACCGAGACGCCCTGGTTCAAGGACCTGAACCTTGCCGAGCGCGTCACCTACATCACGCCGCGCTACGAGCTCGGCCAGCCGCATCTCGACGGCTCGGCGCTGGTGTTCGGCCGCGACCTCGAGGAGACGCTGGCCAACGTTGCCCGGTTCTCGAAGAAGGACGCGCAGACCTTTCGCGAGTGGAACCGCCGCGCCGAGGAGATCACCCGCAGCATCTTCCTGCCCGAGCGCTACTCCGAGCCGCTGCCGCAGGCCGAGCGCGAGGCGCTCTTGTCGCGCAGCGCCATGGGGCGCGATTTCCTGGCGATCACCAAGCGGCAGCCGTTCGACGTGGTGCAGGAGCTGTTCGAGAACGAGCACGTGCAGCTCCTGTTCCTGTTCAAGGTGTCGCTGTTCGGCACCTGGCTGGTCGACACCATGTCCGGCACGAGCCCGATGGGCTCGGTGATCCGCGCCTTCGACCTCGAAAGCGGCTACCAGCTCTGCCAGGGCGGCTCGTTCAATTTGGCGCGTGGGCTGATGGAGACGTTCATCGCCGCCGGCGGCCGCTACCAGCCGCAGGTCAGCATTCAGAAGATACTGATCGAAGGCGGCAAGGCGTCCGGCATCGTGCTGCATGACGGCCGTACGGTGCGTGCCAGGCAGTTCGTCGCCTCGACGCTCGACGTGCACCAGACCTTCGAGACGCTGATCGGCCGCGAGCAGCTTCCGGCGGCGTTCCTGAACAAGCTCGACGGCTTCCAGTACACCAAATGGTCGCTCTACGGCCTGCATCTGGCGATGCACGAGCCGGCGCAGCTCAGGTCCGCCGCGTTCGACCCGAACATCCAGCGCACGCTGAAATGGAGCCTGGGCGCCGAGACGATGGAAGACCTGATGGCCGCGCACAAGGATGTGGTGGCCGGCAAGGTGCCTTCGCTGGTGCAGTTCGGCTGCGGCCCGCTCAGCGCGATCGATCCGACCCAGGCGCCGCCCGGCAAGCACACCCAATATGCCTGGCACGTGATGCCGTACGATCCCGACATCGGCGGCAAGGACTACGCGACCTTCAAGGAGGAGTTCGCCGAGAAGATCATCGAGGTGTTCGCGCGCTACGCGCCGAACATGACGCGCAAGAACATCATCGGCCAGTATGTCTATACCGGCCGCGAGTACGTCGCCGAATTCCCGCAGATGCGCGGCGGCGACATCTTCATGGGCGCGTTCAACGCCGAGCAGGTGATGTACAACCACTTCGGCTATCGCACGCCGATTTCCGGCCTCTACGTGGCGGGCTCGGCGGTGCATCCGGGCGGCGCGATCTCCGGCGGCTCGGGCTATATCAGCGCCGGCATCATCGCCCGCGAGCTCGGACTGAAGCTTTGGTGGCAGCCGTGGGATGCGCGCGAGGCTTTGAGCAAGGTGTCGACGGCGGCGGCGTAGCTGCAGGCTTTCGCCGTCCCGGTTTGACCCAGCCGAATCCAGCCAAAAAGTGCCGTCGACACCGCCGGTCGGCCGCTTCAAGTTCACCGACAGCACTCGGTGGAAGTCTCGGGCGAGGCCGTCTTGTCGTTTGTCCGCGTTGTCTTGCGAATTGCCGTTCTGGCTTTTGCTTCCTGCGCCATTTTCGTCGCCCGCGCGACTTCCCCGGTCCTGGCTCAAGCCAACATTTGGGATTCGACCATCTCGAACACCCATTGGTACGTGCCGGTGCCGCAGCTCCTCGCCTACATTGCGCCGCGCGCCAGCCTGGCGAATCCCATTCCGATCGGTGACCAGACGCTGTGGACGCTCGGGGTGTCGACCAACGGCTCCTTTACCGGAACCAGCGTGGCGCAGCTCGCCATCGGTCCGGCACTGCTGACAGAGAGCACCACGATTCAGGGAACAGTCACGCCGTCGGGCCAGATCACTATGATCTTCACGCCGGTCGGCGGCGGCACACCGACCGTCGGTCTCGGGGTCATGCAGAACGTCGGGGGCGTCACCTCGATGGAAATGCAGATGATCACCGGCGACGCGCTGCTGGTGACGCATTGGGCCTACATGCTGCCATACGATCCGGCGACCTTCACGCCGCCGGCGTCGCAGGTCGTTCTCAGCAACTCGTCGCCGCAATGGGCCTGGACAGCCGGCACGCCGTGGAAAATGGTGAGCCCAGCCCTGTTCGGCACGAGTGCGCCCGGCCGGTTCATCGTCACGGACTATCAGAACGGGTACTTCTGGGGCCGCGGTATCAGTCCGAATGGCGGCGGCGCTTTCACCTTGCTGGGCTCGATCACCCCGGAAGGCAAGGTGCTGCTCAGCACCGTGTCCCAGGGCAATCTGACGAGCCTCTACGGGAATATTTCCGGTGGTCCATCGTCATCGCAAATGCTGCTGAGCGAGTACGATTCGGCCGGCAATCTGGTCGGCGCCCTGGCCACCACCACGCTCGTTCGTCCTTTCGCCGAGGCTCTCGCCGAGACGAACAACCGGTCGGCGCTGGGTGCGGCCGGGACGTTGTACCGCCTGGCAGGCACGCCTGCGGGTTTGAGCGGCGCGTTTGCGCCTGCGCTGGACGTGCTCAGCAATCTCCAGGGCGCTGCTCTCTCCAGCGCCATCAGCCAGACGCTTCCTGTTCTCGCAGGATCGGCGTCGCAGGCGACCTACAACACGCAACGCGCCTTTCAGCAGGCGGTCATCACGCGCCTCGACACCGTACGCGGCGTGGGGTTGAACAGCGATCTCGGCGTGGAGCGGAACTTCTGGATGCGGCCGCTCGGCGGCGTTGCGCGACAGCAGGGTCTCGACGGCGTGCCGGGCTATCGCGCCAGCGGCGGCGGACTGGCCGCGGGCGTCGACCAGACGTTCTTTTCCGGCCTGACACTCGGCGGCGTTGTCGCGTACTCGTACTATTCGCTCACCGGCAGCGATGACGCGGTTCCGAACTCGCTTGGGATCAGCAGCTATTACGCTGGAATGTACGGCGCCTACGCGCTGCGCCCCGGCCTCGACGTGAATTTCCAGCTCGACGCGATCCTCGGCCGGAACAGTGAAAGCCGGTCGATATCATTCATGAATAGCACCGCGGCGGCGCGCTACAGCAGCTCAACCGCCCATGCGGGGCTTGGGATAGACAAGAAGATCCCGATGGGAGCCGGGCTGACGCTGATCCCGTCGCTGCGCATGGACTTCGCGCAAGTGCGCTCCGGCTCCTACAGCGAGAGCGGCGCCGATGCCCTGAACCTGAACGTCGAGTCCCAGGTGTATCGCGAGCTGATGCTGACGGCCGCCATCAAGAGCGCCTATCAGATTGCCGGCCAGGTTCATCTGACATCCCATGCCGGCATCGGTTACAACGCGCTGAACAGTCCGGCACAGATCACGGCCTCTTATGCTGGCGGCGGCGACAGTTTCGTCACCTATGGGCTCGACGTCTCCCCCTGGCTTCTATCGACAGGCGTCGGGCTGGTCGGGATCAGGAAAGATCAACTGGACCTCGGCGTGTACTACGACCTTCAGGCAAGCCCGACTGGCTTTCTGAACCAGATCGGTTCGTTTGTACTCAAAATGAAAATTTGAATCTTCCGGCGAGTTCACGAAAACAAAAGGCCGGGATTGCTCCCGGCCTTCCGTTTGGGGGCCGCCTGCACCTTGAGCGAAAGCTCGGGGCAATCGCTCGCGGAACGCAGGCGGCGGTAGAACTCCAGGCAGGTAACCCAGAATTCAATTCTGCATCGCGCTCAGGCGATGTCGTAGCGGTCGGCGTTCATCACCTTGGCCCACGCCGCCACGAAGTCCTTCACGAACTTCTCCTTCGAGTCCGAGCACCCATAGACCTCCGCGAAGGCGCGGAGCTGCGAGTGCGAACCGAAGATCAGGTCGACGCGGGTTGCGGTCCACTTGACCGCTTTCGTCTTGCGGTCGCGGCCCTCGTACAGGTTGTCGCCGGACGGCGACCACTCCGTGCTCATGTCGAGCAGGTTGACGAAGTAGTCGTTGGTCAGCGTGCCCGGCTTGCTGGTGAACACGCCGTGCTTGGACCCGCCGGCGTTGGCGCCGAGGACGCGCAGGCCGCCGACCAAAGCCGTCATTTCTGGTGCCGTGAGCCTCAGCAACTGCGCGCGATCGACCAACGCTTCCTCCGGCAGCATGAACTGCAGCTTCTTGCTGTTGGTGTAGTTGCGGAAGCCGTCGGCGCGCGGTTCGAGCGGCGCGAAGGAGTCCACGTCGGTCTGCTCCTGCGACGCGTCCATGCGGCCCGGCGCGAAGGGGACCTTCACGTCGACGCCGGCGTCTTTCGCCGCTTTCTCCACGGCCGCGCAGCCGCCTAGAACGATCAGGTCGGCGAGCGAAACCTTCTTGCCGGCCTCCTTCTGGATCGCCTCGAGCTTCTGCAGCACCGTCTTGAGCTGCGCCGGCTCGTTGACCTCCCAGTCCTTCTGCGGGCTCAGCCGAACGCGCGCGCCGTTCGCGCCGCCGCGCTTGTCGGAGCCGCGGAACGTCGACGCCGACGCCCAGGCGGTCGAGACCAGTTGCGGCACCGTCAGGCCCGACGCGAGGATCTTCGCCTTCAGCGCGGCGGCGTCCTTGTCGTCGATCAGCGGATGGTTCACCGCCGGGACCGGGTCCTGCCAGATCAGCGTCTCCTTCGGCACCAGCGGGCCGAGGTAGCGCTGGATCGGGCCCATGTCGCGGTGCGTGAGCTTGAACCAGGCCCGGGCAAACGCGTCCGCGAACTGGTCCGGGTTCTCGTAGAACCGCCGCGAGATCTTCTCGTATGCGGGGTCCATCCGCAGTGACAAGTCGGTGGTCAGCATGGTCGGCACATGCTTCTTCGACTTGTCGAAGGCGTCCGGGATCGTCGCCGCGGCGCCTTTCGCCTTCCACTGCTTCGCACCGGCCGGGCTCTTCGTCAGCTCCCATTCGTTTTCGAACAGGTTCTTGAAGAAGTGATTGCTCCACTGGGTCGGCGTCTGCGTCCAGGTGACCTCCGGACCGCCGGTGATGGCATCAGCGCCGACGCCGGTGCCGTGCTTGCTCTTCCAGCCGAGGCCCTGATCCTCGAGGGTGGCGCCTTCCGGCTCCGGGCCGATCAGCGACGGATCGCCCGCGCCGTGGGTCTTGCCGAAGGTGTGGCCGCCGGCGATCAGCGCGACGGTCTCCTCGTCGTTCATCGCCATGCGGAAGAACGTCTCGCGGATGTCCTTCGCGGCCGCGATCGGGTCCGGATTGCCGTTCGGGCCTTCCGGGTTGACGTAGATCAGGCCCATCTGCACCGCGCCGAGCGGCTCCGCGAGCTGGCGTTCGCCGCTGTAGCGTTCGTCGCCGAGCCACGTGCCTTCAGGACCCCAGAACAGCTCTTCGGGCTCCCACACGTCGGCGCGGCCGCCGGCGAAGCCGAACGTCTTGAAGCCCATCGATTCGAGCGCGACGTTGCCGGAGAGGACCATCAGGTCGGCCCACGAGATCTTCCGGCCGTATTTCTGCTTGATCGGCCACAACAGCCGGCGTCCCTTGTCGAGGTTGGTGTTGTCCGGCCAGGAGTTCAGTGGTGCGAAACGCTGCTGGCCGGTGCCGGCGCCACCGCGGCCGTCGGTGATGCGGTAGGTGCCTGCGGCGTGCCACGCCAGGCGGATGAACAGACCGCCATAGTGGCCGAAGTCGGCCGGCCACCAGGGTTGCGAGTCGGTCATCAAGGCACGCAGGTCCTTGATCACGGCGTTGAGGTCGAGGCTCTTGAACTCCTTGGCGTAGTCGAACGCCTCGCCCATCGGATCGGACAGGCCCGAATTCCGATGCAGAACCGAAACGTCCAATTGGGTCGGCCACCAGTCGCGGTTGGCGTGTCCGCGGGCGCTGGTGAACGGGCACTTGCCCGCGCTCTTGTCGTCAGTCTTGGCGTCCATGTTTCTCTCCGCTGCTTCTTGGGCCCGTAAGCTTCCTTGGTACCGCTCTAAAATTCCAAACGCCATCAGTCCAATTGGATTGCCTGCGCGGTGCGATAAGAATATCTTATCGCCATGATCACGTTGAAACAGTTGCGTTATTTGTCGGCGTTGTCCCGCCACGGGCATTTCGGCAAGGCCGCCGAGGCGTGCGCGATAACCCAGCCGGCCCTGTCCATGCAGATCCGGGAGCTGGAGGCGGAACTGGGGGTGCCCCTGGTCGAGCGGCGTCCGGGCGAGGTGAGCCTGACGGATGTCGGCGTCGAGGTGGCGCAGCGCGCAGAGCGGGTGCTGGCGGCGACGCGCGATCTCGAAGACTTCGCGCGCCACCGCGGCCGGCTGTTGACCGGGCGGATGCAGCTCGGCGTCATCCCCTCCATCGCGCCCTATGTGCTGCCGAAGATCCTGCCGGTGCTGCAGCGCCGCTATCCGGAGCTGCGCGTCGAGCTGCGCGAGACGCAGACGCAGATGCTGATCGAGGAACTGCATCGCGGCGCGCTCGACGTCATCATGCTCGCGCTGCCGGTCGACGACGCCGAGATCGAGAGTACCCCGCTGTTCGACGATCCGTTCCTGCTCGCGGTGCCTGCGACCGACGATCGTCTGGAGAGTGCGCGCGTCAACCCGGACGACATCGACACACAGCGGCTGATCCTGCTGGAGGAGGGCCACTGCCTGCGGGATCAGGCGCTGGCGTTCTGCGCAAGCTCGCGGCGCGACGTCAGCCTCGGCGCGACGAGTCTCGCGACCGTGATGCAGATGGTGGCGAACGGCTATGGCATCACGCTCTTGCCGCGGGTTGCGGTTGACGTGGAGTTGCGCGACGAGCGCGTGAAGCTCATGCGGTTCGTCGATCCCGCGCCGGGCCGGACCGTGGGGCTTGCCTGGCGGCGCACCTCGCCGCGCAAGGCGGACTTTGCGGCGCTTGGTCGGCTCATCACCGAGACGCTCGGGGTGGCGGAGCCGAAGCCGCGCGTGCGCGAGCGTGAGTCAGCCTAGCGCGGGAATGGCGAAATTCGCCGGCGGCTCGCCGCGCTGCCAGCGCTCCCACATCGTCATGTAGGCCGCCTCGATGTGACGGGCGAGGCGCGCGGTGTCGAACAGCGGGCAGGCGTCGCGGTTGCGGACGATCCGGGCCTTGATCTCGGCGAGCAGCGCCGGCTCGCGCGCAAGCTTCAGTGCCAGCGCGCCATACTCTTCGAGATTGCTGGTCACGAGGTCGGCCGCGCCCGCGGCATGCAGCAGGCTTGCCGCCACGCGCCCGGCAAAGGCCTCGCCGAGGCATGTCAGCACCGGCAGGCCCGCCCATAGCGCGTCGCTCGCGGTGGTGTGGGCGTTGCAAGGCAGCGTGTCGAGGAACAGATCGGCCAGCCGCTGGCGCGCCAGGTGGTCGGCCGGCAGCGCGCGGTCGGCGAAAATCAGCCGGGCCGGATCGATGCCGCGCCGCTGCGCCTCGTTGCGCAGGTTTCGCTCCGCGCCCGGATTGTCGCGCAACAGCCACAGCACGCTGCCCTCGACGTCGCGCAGGAGCCGCATCCAGACGTCGAACACCTCGGGCGTGATCTTCCAGTTGTTGTTGAACGAGCAGAACACGAAGCCCTGCTCCGGCAGGCCGGCCTCGGTGCGCGTCGGCGTGCGCTCGGCGATCACCCGCTTGCGGTCGTTGCACTGATAGCTGTCCGGCAGGTGCACGATCTTCTCGTCGAAGTGCGGCTGCAGCGAGAACGGTGCGGAAACCGGATCGCCGATGAAATAGTCGATGAAGGACGTGCCGGCGGTGGCCGGATAGCCGAGATAGGCCGCAACGATCGGCGCAGGCCGATAGGCGAAAATGCCGACCCGCGCCTCCTGGGTGTGGCCCTTGAGGTCGATGGCGATGTCGATTTCGCGCTCACGCATCAGCTGCGCGACCTCGAAATCGCTCATCTGGTAGACGTCGTGGAAATGGTCGAACGCTGCGACCAGCCGCTGCCGCATCGCGGTCCGGTCGTCGACGCTGAACGAGAAGGCGGAAACCTCGAACTTCGAGCGGTCATGATGCTCGAACAGCCCGGCCATCAGGAACGAGGTCGCGTGCTCGCGGAAGTCGGCCGAGAGATAGGCGATGCGCGGCCGGTCGTGCCGCCAGACCTCGCCCTTCCACAAGGGCTCGGGCATGGACGGCAGCCGGTGCGCGATATAGTTCGCGGCGCATTGGCGCTGCAGCGCCGGATCGCCGGTGTAGCCGAACTGGGCGAACGCCGAGATCACCGACACCTTGTTGGTGATATGCGCCTCGACGGTCGGCATGAACTCCGCCCGCTTGTTCCAGTCGCAGAGGTTCATGGCGCAGCTTGCCGCGCCGCTGAACGCGTGCTGATGCCCGGGCTGCAGCGTCAGCAGGCGCTGGTAGCTTTCCATCGCCTCTTCGAAGCGCTTGAGATCGCGCAGCGATTCGCAGCAGTTGTTGAGCGCGTTGATGTGGTTGGGGTTGGTTGCCAGCGCACGTTGGCAGCTTTCCAGAGCATCCTCGTAGCGCCGGTAGTCGTGCAGAATCATGCTGCGGTTGGACAGCGCGTCGGGAAAGCCGGGTCGGATCTCGATGGCCTTGTCGAAGCTCGCCAGCGCCTCGTCGAGGCGCTTCAATTCGCGCAGCGTATTGCCGCGGTTGCACCAGGCCTCGGCGAGGCCCGGGTGGATCGCCACCGCCCGGTCGTAGCCCGCCAGCGCCTCTTCGAAGCGTTTCAGCCCATAGAGCAGGCCCGCGCGGTTGTAATGCGCCTCGACGTAGTCCGGCCGGAGCTCGATCGCCCGGTCGGCGCTCAGGAGCCCTTCCGCGAACCGCTGCAGCTCGCACAGCATGGCGGCGCGGTTGCAGTGCGCCTCCGCGAGGTCCGGCCGCAGCGCCAGCGCACGGTCGTAGCAGGCGACCGCGTCCGCCGGGCGGTGCATCAGCTTGAACACGTTGCCGCGGTTGAAATGCGATTCGACGTGCTTCGGATTGATCGCAAGCACGCGGTCGTAGCTCGTCAGCGCCTCGTCGAGCCGCTTGAGCTGGATCAGCACATTGCCACGGTTGAAGTTGGCGTTGACGTCGCGGGGCGCGATCGCGAGGGCTTTCTGCAGATCCTCCAGCGCCTCATCGTTGCGGTTGAGCGACATCAGCACGACGGCGCGGTTGTTGAGCGCGTCGGCGAACTTCGATTTCATCTTCAGCGCGCGGCCGAAGCTTTCCAGCGCTTCCTCGGGCCGGTTGAGCGCGTTCAGCACCAGCCCGTGATGCACAAGGATCTGCGGCGATGGCGCGCGCATCTGCATCGCCCTGGCGGTGAGCTGCAGCGCTTCGGCGTACTGGCCCTTGTCGTAGCGGATGATCGAAAGGTATTGCAGCGCCTCGATGTTGTCGGGGCGCGCTGCGAGCACCGACATGTAGAGCCGTTCGGCCTCCGCGAGCCGGCCCTGCTTGTGCAGCTCGACGCCCTGCGCCAGCGTCTGAGGCACGTTGAGCGGCGCGGATTTCTGTAGCGGCGATAGCGGCATATCGGCCCGGAACCCCGGGCCTAGGTATTCGGGGCCGCCTGATTCGTCCAGCCGGAAAACGCCTAGATCGCGCTCTCGCGCTCGAGCCGCGTCTTGTTTTCGAGGCAGTAATAGCCGGACAGCCGGCTCACCAGCTTGTCGCGAATCCAGTCATTGAGGATGCGGCTCACATTCTCGCGGGCGATGCCGGCCATCGCCGCGACGTCGCTCTGGCTGATCTTCTGGCGGATCAGGATGCGCCCCTTGCCGACGTCCTGGCCGAACGCCTCGGCGAGATCGAGCAATGCGCGCGCCACGCGGCCCTTCAGCGGCAGAAAGCTTCCGGCCGCCACCACGCCGTCGGTGTCGCGCAGCCGCGCGGCGAGCAGCGAGACGAGATGCATGTAGACCTGCGGGTTCGCCTCGGCGAAGGCCTGGAACGTGGCGCGGCTGACGAATGTCAGCTCGGATTCGCGGACCGCGGCAACCGACGCCGACCGCGGCAGGCCGTCGATGGTGGAAAGCTCGCCGACAATGCCGCCGCGGCCGACGATCGCGAGAATGCGCTCCGCGCCGGACGGCGCGATCATGCTGACCTTGAGCAGCCCTTGATCGACGCGATAGCAGCCGTCGCCGGGATCGCCGGCAAGGAAAAGCACTTCGTCGGCGGCGAGCTTCACCGGCTTGGCGTTGGCGAACAGCTTCGCCGCCAGACTCTCGGGAAAAACCGAAAACAGGTTCGCGGGTGCTGCTGCGGCCATCGGTGTTGCGAAGCGCGGGATCGCCCCGCAAGCTGAGGATAGCTTAGCCCGTCGCGGCCGCTCGCACAAAAAAAGAGCCCGTCCCGGCGGAGCCAAGGACGGGCAGTAAGGTGCTGGGAGGAAGACGGTGAACGGGACTTGAGCAGGGAACCTCAGTTGCGCTGGCCGTTCAGGGCGGCCTGCGCGATGTCGGGACGGGTGAGGCCGAGCCGGTCGAGGTCGGAGGTCGAGCGGCGGGCGAGTTCGTGGTAGCGGCCTTCGATGTCGCGGCCCTGGCGGGCGCCCGCACAGAAGTCGGCGCAGCTTGCAATCACGGCCGCGAAGATCGCATCGAAACGGTTGGAGGCGGCGCCGGAATTCACGGAGATGACTGTCATGACGGCCCTCCTGCATTCGTCACTGGAGCATCTGCGCTCTTCGATGATCGAGACGATAGGAGCGGCCGGCCGCGCGCGATGTGTTAACCATCACAAAAATGCGGATTTCCTCCAGGGCCCTTAAGCTTTTGATTCAACAAGGTTTTCAAACGAAAAGGGCGCCCGAGGGCGCCCTTTTGCTGTCCCGATGGGGGAACGGCGGCGCTATTCCGCGCCGCCGGCCGCCTCGCGCTGCTCGGCGCGCTCGGCCTTTTGCTTGGCCTCGAGGTCTTCGCCGGTCTGCTGATCGACGACCTTCATCGACAGGCGCACCTTGCCGCGCTCGTCGAAGCCCAGGAGCTTGACCTTCACCTTGTCGCCTTCCTTGACGACGTCGGTGGTCTTCTGCACGCGGTTGGCCGCGAGCTGGCTGATGTGGACCAGGCCGTCCTTGGCGCCGAAGAAGTTCACGAACGCGCCGAAGTCCATGGTCTTGACGACCGTGCCCTCGTAGATGTGGCCGATCTCCGGATCGGAGGCGATCGACTTGATCCAGTTGACTGCGGCCTTGATCGATTCGCCGTCGGACGAGGCAACCTTCACGGTGCCGTCGTCCTCGACGTTGATCTTGGCGCCGGTCTTCTCGACGATCTCGCGGATCACCTTGCCGCCGGTGCCGATCACTTCGCGGATCTTGTCGGTGGCGATCTTGAAGGTCTCGATGCGCGGCGCGTATTCGCCGAGCTCGGCGCGCGCGGTGTTGAGCGCCTTCGCCATCTCGCCGAGGATGTGCAGGCGCCCGCCCTTGGCCTGGGTGAGGGCGACTTGCATGATCTCTTCGGTGATGCCGGCGATCTTGATGTCCATCTGCAAGGCGGTGACGCCCTGCTCGGTGCCGGCCACCTTGAAGTCCATGTCGCCGAGATGGTCCTCGTCGCCGAGGATGTCGGACAGCACGGCGTAGCGCTTGTCTTCAAGAATGAGCCCCATCGCGATGCCTGCCGTCGGCCGCTTCAGCGGCACGCCGGCGTCCATCAGCGCGAGCGAGGTACCGCACACCGTTGCCATCGACGACGAGCCGTTCGACTCGGTGATCTCCGAGACGACGCGGATGGTGTAGGGGAACTCGTCCTTGTTCGGCAGCATCGGGCGGATGGCACGCCAAGCCAACTTGCCGTGGCCGATCTCGCGGCGGCCGGGCGAGCCGATGCGGCCGGTCTCGCCGACCGAGAACGGCGGGAAGTTGTAGTGCAGCATGAACGCTTCTTTGTACGTTCCGCTGAGCGCGTCGATCCACTGCTCGTCCTCGCCGGTGCCGAGCGTGGCGACCACGATCGCCTGCGTCTCGCCGCGGGTGAACAGCGCCGAGCCATGGGTGCGCGGCAGGAACGGCGCCTGCGCGACGATCGGGCGTACGGTGACGAGGTCGCGGCCGTCGATGCGCTTGCTGGTGTCGAGAATGTTCCAGCGCACGATTTTGGCTTCGAGCTCCTTGAAGACGCCGCCAACCAGCGTCATCGGCCGCTCGGGGTTGTCCTCGCCGTTCGGGAAGAAGTGCTCCATGGCCTTCTTCTTCACGGCGCCAACGGCGTCGTAGCGCTCCTGCTTGGCCGGAATTGAATAGGCCTTGCGCAGATCGGCTTCGACGAGGCCGAGCATCTCCTTCTCGACCGCCTTGGTGTCGGGCGTCGCGAATTCGCGCGGCTCCTTTGCGGCCTTCTCGGCAAGCTGGATGATGGCGTTGATCACCGGCTGGAAGTGCCGGTGGCCGAACATCACCGCGCCGAGCATGATCTCCTCGGACAGCTCCTTGGCTTCCGACTCGACCATCAGCACCGCGTCCTGGGTGCCGGCGACGACCAGATCGAGCTGGGTTTCCGGCATCTCGTCGAGCTGCGGATTGAGCACGTACTCGCCGTTGATGAAGCCGACGCGGGCCGCGCCGATCGGGCCCATGAACGGCGCACCGCTGAGCGTCAGCGCCGCCGACGCGGCCACCATCGCAACGATGTCGGGATCGTTCTCCTGGTCGTGCGACAGCGTGGTGATGATGACCTGGGTGTCGCAACGCCAGCCGTCGGCAAACAGCGGCCGCACCGGGCGGTCGATCAGGCGCGAGGTCAGCGTCTCCTTTTCGGTCGGACGGCCTTCACGCTTGAAATAGCCGCCGGGAATCCGGCCGGCCGCGTAGAATTTCTCCTGGTAGTTGACCGTCAACGGCAGGAAGTCGACGCCTTCCTTCGGCGCCTTCGCCGCGACGACGGTCGCGAGCACCGTGGTCTCGCCGTAGGAAGCGAGCACTGCGCCATCGGCCTGGCGCGCGACTTTACCGGTTTCGAGGGTTAGCTTGCGGCCACCCCAATCGAGTTCAACACGTTGGATATCGAACATTGTCTTTTTCTCTCATGGTTGTCGCGAAGGGGCGACGGCCATGAGCAAGACGGC
>JAIESI010000381.1 GCA_019746135.1 Xanthobacteraceae bacterium | reverse complement strand
TGCTTGGCCTGCATCCAGCCTTTCCTTTCCCTCAAAAAGAGGGGCTGGAGCACCGAGAGACGCAGACCACGACTTCGCGAACCCTGGCTTTGGTTTCGGGCGCCCGGGCCGGCCCGTGTTTCCCTTTTTCCGTCCCTCTCGAAAGAGGCGATGGAGCGCCGGGAGGCGCCACCGGCGGATCGCCGCCGGTGCCGGACCCAAATCCGGGGTCCGGCGCGCGCCACGGCAGGTCCCCTGTCACCAGGGGTTGCCGCTTTCGGGCGCGCGGGCCCAGTAACGTAGGGCCCGGCGCCTCCCGGCGCTCCAACGCGATGCCAGTTGTCGGGCACCGCATTCTGTTCGCTCGTAGGACACCGCGATCGACGGCGACCACTGAAAGAACAAAACAGGAACAGTTATAGCCTATGTCAAATCGAAGTCAACCCGCGGAAAAGGAGGCAATGGCGTATCCGCCGGCGCGAAGAAAATAGCAAATATTGGCAAAGTTTGTCATAATGGAAGGGAAAGGAGGCTCAACATGGCCACCATGAATGTTTCCCTTCCTGATCCGATGAAGGAATGGGTTGAAGCGCAGGCCGCGACAGGCCGCTACGCCAATGCCAGCGATTACGTGCGCGATCTGATCCGCAAGGATCAGGAGCGCGCGGCCAAGATCGCGGCGATGCAGAAGCTCGTCGATGAAGGTCTGGCGAGCGGAGAAGCACGCGAATTTTCCGTCGACGGATTTCTAGGCGCAATGCGGGACAAGCATGGCGTCAAGCGGACCTAAGCCCTACCGGCTGAGGCCGCGCGCGCTCGAAGACCTTGAAGCAATCTGGCTTTACACAGCAACGCAATGGTCGGTCGATCAGGCGCAACTCTAGGCTGCATGCGCGCTCTTTGGATGAACTGACAATTCGAGATCCAATGAGTCCAGCACCTTGATGACGGTGCTAAACTCTGGATTACCGGCCTCGCCGAGCGAGCGATATAAGCCCTGACGCGTCAGGCCAGTACCCTCTGCAATCGCCCCCATACCACGCGCCCTAGCGATAGCGCCAAGTGCGCGAGAGATTGTCGCGGCGTCTTTACTCTCAAGGGCTTCGTTGAGATAGGCTGCCTGCGCTTCTTTACTTTTGAGATATTTTGCGGCGTCGAATGGTTTGGTTCTCGTCTTGGTCATTGCAACCACCTCACAGACTGGTCTTGAGTTTTTTCGCTCTTGCGATGTCACCCGCTTGAGAATCCTTGTCACCGCCACAGAGGATAATGATCAACGTTTCTCCATTTTGGCAGTAGTAAACCCGGTAGCCCGCGCCGTGGTGAATCCGCATCTCGCTGATTCCCTCGCCGACCGGCTTCACGTCTCCAGGATTGCCGTTGGCAACTCGGTCGATACGTGAAGCGATCTTCGCCTTTGCGACTTCATCGCGAAGGGCGTTCAGCCAATTGTCGAACTCCTCCGTCGTCTCGACATTCATCACGTCTTTTATAAGCGACAATCTTCGATCTGTCAACTACAGTTGACGACTTAGTTCCACGTTTTTGAAAGCTGTTCGCCGCTGATGCGCTTAGCGCACTACGTAGCAGCGTTCGTAAAACAGCCTCAAATCGAACAGCGCAATGCAACTCCCTGCGGCAGCCTTCACGATGCTGCTGTTCGTCGCATTCGCTCATCTCGTCAAGAACGAGAGCAACGCCATCGTGCGGGCACGTAACATTGCTCTAGGCCGTTACGGTTTTCTTAGATCCCGCGAACTGGCGGACTTCGCTTCGTTAATCCAAGCCGCACATCAGGTTGAGCAAGCCCGGTTAAGCGCGCCTACGGCACAAGCTCTCGCGCGTCCTGGCGCGCCACCTGCGGCGTGCCAACCTCAAGCCCCAGCGCGTCCCGGAGATACCGATGGCTGTACTCCCTGTGAAACAGCCCTCGCCGCTGCAACTCCGGCACCAGCAGATCGACGATATCGTTGATCCCCTCAGGCAGCATGTCGACCATCATGGTGAAGCCGTCGGCGGCTTGCGCCGCAAGCCGCTCCTCCATGGCGTCGGCCACGTCGGCGGCGGTGCCGACGATGTGGTGATGCGAGCTCGGCGCGCGCGTGAGCACCTCGCGGGTCGTCAGCTTTTCCTCCGTCGCGAGATCGATGATGCTCTTGCGCCAGCCGACCCCGTTCTTGAGCTCCGCGTCCGGGGGAAATTCCGCAACCGGGAACGGCCGGTCCAGATGGTCGCGCAGCAGCGCGGGGCTGACGCCGCAAATCCGCGCCATCGTCGCCAGCAGCTGATCGAGCGTCTGCGCGTTGTCGAGCGCCGCCTTCTTGCGCCTCGCCTCCGCGACGGTCTCGCCCAGGACGACGTTCATGCCCGGAAGGATCTTGATCGAATCCGGATGCCGTCCGTGCGCCTGCGCGCGCCGGCGCAGGTCGGTCCGGAACGCCTTCGCGCCCTCGGTGGTGTGCTGGGCGGTGAAGACCACGTCGGCAAATTTCGCCGCCTGGTCGCGGCCCGTGGGTGACGAACCGGCGTGGAAGATCAGCGGCCGGCCCTGGCGCGAGCGCGGGAACGGCAAGGGCCCGCGCACCGAGAAGCTCTCGCCGGCGTGGTTGATCGCGTGAATCTTGCTCGCGTCGGCAAAGACGTTGTGCTTCTTGTCGCCGACGAGCGCATCCGGCTCCCAGCTTTCCCAAAGCCTGATGACGACGTCGAGGAACTCATCGGCCCGGCTGTAGCGCTGCGGGGCTTCCGGGTGGCTGCCGGTGCCGAACATCTGCGCCGCGACGGCATGCGCCGTCGTCACGCAGTTCCAGCCGGCCCGGCCCTTCGACAGATGATCCAGCGTGGCGAAACGCCGGGCCAGATCGTAGGGCTGGTTGTAGGTGGTCGACGCCGTGCCGACGAGGCCGATCCGGCTGGTGACGGCCGCCATGTAGGACAGAACGGACGCGGTATCCATCGCGCCGCACGGCCGCTGCGCCCCGACCTCCTGGTTGGTGATCTGCTCGGCGAGGAACAGGACATGCAGCTTGCCCTCCTCGGCCTTGCGCGCGATCGCGCCGTACATGTCCGGCGAGACGTAGTCGGTCGCAGGGCCGCCGCGAACCCGCCATGCGCCAGGCTGATGCCCGAGGCCATGCATGAGGGCGGCCGACAAAATCATCTCAGGCATTACGTCTTCTCTCCGCTTCCGAGATTGTCCGTTACGGTGGATTTGTGACGATCCGTTCCAGTGTCCGGAACTTGCAGGGACATCGTTGGCATCGCGCCGCGCATCATGTTGCCGGGCGGCGGCCAGCCAGGTCGCTCGATTGAAATGGAGGTGCCTGGGCATCCTGATCCTCACCATCCTGTCCGCGTGACTTCGGTGCGCTTGCCGGTTCCGATCCGGCCGGTTCGCGTGCGAACACCGCGCAAGATAAGGTCCACGGATTTGCACGAGCGTCGTCCCGGGGTTTCGTTCCGCCATCACTGGCCGAGATGGTGCACGACGCAGGACGCGATATGAATAGCCGCCGGGGAATATCTGCCCCCGCGACTTCCGGTGCCGGTCGGGTTTGACGAACCGCGCGATCGCTGAAACAACTCAGCGTGACGCTGCGGCATGCTCGAGCGGCTTTCGCTGCGCTCCGCCATGCGCTTCAATCCTTGTCATCAGCCGGCAAAAAAGCGCGCTCACGCGCCGCAGCCGTCCTTGCGACCCGCCACCAGCGGCGCGAGTATTCCGCGTTGCCGTTGAGATCGATTTTCGGGGCGCGACCGGTGCCGGAACAGCCTGAGCCAGAGAACGCGGCTCTCTCCCCGCTCACAATCTTGAACGCCGCGCGCGCGGCCGTGCCCGCGGTCAATTACGCGCTTGGCGCCGCCGGCGTCGCGGCGGCCGCCGCGATCGTCATCGGCTTTTTGGGGAAAGGCCAGGCCACTCTCGTCATTCTTGGCGCGATTCTTGGCGCGACGCTGGTGGCGATGCTGCTGCTCGTCGCGTTCGCGCAACTCGTCAACAGCAAGAGCGACGCCACCGTGCGGGCGGGCGTGGCCTTGCTCTGGGGTGGCACGGTTTGTCTCTTCGCTTTCCTGCTGTTCATGGTCACGGCCGTCGCGTTTGGCTGGCCGCCGGGCTGGACCCGCGTGCTGGGGCTCGCGGTCGACGCGCCGACGCCGCCGGGCGCGAGCGTCGCGGTCGATCCGACGCCAGCAAAGCCTCACGTCGCGGTCGAGCCCGCCGCAACCGGCACGGTCCAGTCCCCTGCACCCAGCGCAATCCAGCCCCCCGCACCAATGCCGGCCGGTCTTACGGTCCTCACCGCCGATCAGATGGCACAGTTCGTCACGGCCTTGACCAGACCGTTCGGCGATCGGTCGAAAGAGGATCACGCCTGGATCAGCCAACTCGAACGCCAGTATCAGGCCAGCGACCGCCAGATCGCAGGCTTCCTGATCGCGGTCGGTCAAGCGCCCGGCACGCCGGAGCAGAATGCCGACAGGCTCTCGGCGCTTGCCGCGCAATTCAAGCTCATGAACGGGCTTGCTGCGTCGCTCGAGCGAAGCGTTGCAGCGACAGGCTCCGAACGGGCGCAGGCCGAGCAGCAAAGGGCCAAAGACGCGCTCGCCGCGGGCGATGTCAGAACCGCGGGACGGGCGCTCAGCGGCGTGGTGAGCACGCTGGTGTGGAACTGGGGCGCCCCCGGACAGAGGATCGTGTTCGTGTGCTGGGAGGCCGCGGCCGAGAGCTTTGCCAAGGAGAAAGAGCTGGTGCGGACCGCCATCGCGGCAAGCTGGCAGGCTGCGTCGGCGCTGCGCTTTCACGGATGGGTCACGTGCCACGAGCACAATCTCGGCATCAGAATTCGCATCGCCGACGAAGCGCCGCACACCAAGGGAATCGGGCGTGAGTTGAGCGGACTGAAAGACGGGATGGTTCTCAACTTTGCGTTCAAGCAGTGGGCCGCCGCGCGGTGCGGCGAGCCACAGGCGCAACGCGAGCTCTGCATCCGGGCCTTCGCCGTCCATGAATTCGGCCATGCGCTGGGCTTCGTCCGCGAGGACAGCAAGCCTGATGCACCGGCCGAATGCCGCGCGATGGCCGGCGGATTTCCCCGCGGGCCGACCGGGGCCATCGCCGGGCCTTACGATCCCTACTCCGTGATGAACCATTGCAACCCGGTGTTTCTCAACAACGGCGTGTTGAGCGATCAGGACAAGCGAGCGGTCGGCGTGCTGTACGGCGCGCCCGGCTAGAGCCTTTTCCGTTCCTTCGGAATCGGAAAAGGCTCTAGCCTCTTGGCTTGGTCGCATTTTCTTACGGCGAACCGCTTCACACTTCGCCGGAAAATGCTCTAGCGGGTCATCGGGCTTGGCCTGCTGAAAGTCGGGGGCGTTGTTCTGCCCTTGACTGGGGATCGTCCCCGTTCGCGGTCTGACCTTGTGGTCTGGCTCTCCGCAAGCCGCCGGGGCGGGCTGCGAGTTTTTAGCAGGCAGGGCGCAATAGCGAAGCGTATTGCGCGGTGCGGCCACCTCAACGCAGACGCTGGCGAATTGGCGAATTGCGATTCGCTCATCCGCCCTACGCGCTGTCCATGACCGCGTCCGCCGGGTTTCGTCGGCACAACAACGCGGCTCGGTCCCCTGGACATGGGAGAAGGCGAGCAATTTGTGATCGTCCATAACCCCAAGTAATCAAAAGCCCGGCACCTGGCCGGGCTTTCTGCTTGTCAGGCCTTCGCTCCTGACCTTTGGTCCAACTCCAATAACCTTTGGTTCAACTCCAATGATCTTTGGTCCAATGTCGTCGGCCTGAAGGCCGGTCTTACGATCCTGCGCATGTGCCTTTGGCTGGAGGTTCACATGCGTTCAGATCAGCAATTTTGGACTGTGCTGCCTCCATGACGAGGCCGCAACGGACTTGGCTTGCCGGCTTTATTTTCTGCCTTTCGAGCGTCGCGGTCGCCGCGTTCTCGGCGTGGTATCTCTTTTCAACTCACGAATGGGTTTGGGAAAGCGACCGTCGCGTTGTCGGAGGGCTGTTCGCAATGGTCGGCGTGGTCCTGCTCGTCGTGGGCCTGTCGTTGCTTTCAAATCACAAGGAAAATTGAGAGCCGGGTGAACCGCCGGCGCCCGGTGGCTTCACCTTCCGGCGCGATCGCGCCGCCGAAGCCGCGCGGCGTCAGGCATGCGACGACAGTGGCGCCGGATGCCGCACCTGCGCCTGAAGTCCGCCTTGCTTGCCCGCGTTCGCCAAGCGGGCGCGCACCGTACCGGCGATGCGCTCGAGCTGGCCGGTGATGCAATCGGCATGGTCCGGCGGCAAATCGACGATCTCCAGATCATCGCAGAGATACCGCCATGGATTTGCACTGTGAGCGGCAGCGAAAATGAGGACGCGGGCACGCAGGCCGAAGGGCCGGTAGCTCGCGACAATCCGATGCCAGCGCTGGTCCAGGACCTTGTCGGGAGGCTGCTGCCCGCGAAACAGCGCCGGGCGCGCCTCGAACCGATGGCCGACGTCGCGGGTTGCCGCCCCTGGCTCGTGACCTGGTCGCAGCTTGTTGCGGATCTGGGCGAGAAGGCGCGCGAGCATGGCGAAACGACCGGGCCGCGCTGCCCGGACGAACTGCTCTGCGCCGCTTGCAAGGCTGGCCAAACGCGCGGAAAACGCCGTCACGACCCGCTTGCGCCTTGCGGTTTCGAGGCCGGCGCAGCGCAGGACACCGGAGACGGCGCGGCAGCTCCGTCGAAACAGGGGCCGCGCGTTGAAGCTCGGCGGGTCGATCATGACAACGAGCTCGACCTTGCGGCCGGCCGCCTCGAGCTGAGAGGCCATCTCGAAGGCGAGCAGCGCGCCATTGCAATAGCCGCCCAGGCGAAACGGGCCATCCGGTTGTTTCGCCAGCAACAGCGGCACGCGCTCGGCCGCCTGCTGCTCCATGCTCGGCAACGCGTCGCCGTCGGCGAGCAACGGCGGCGGCAACGCATGAAACGGCTGCTCGGGACCGAGGAACCGGGCCAGGCGGCGCGTGTAATAGCCGCCGCCCAGGTAGTCGCCGTGGCCGTAGAACAGCGGCGGCTGGTCGCCGGCCGGCTGAACGGTGATCAGCGGCCGGCGTTCCGACCAGGCGAATGTGCCGAGCTGTCCGGCCAGATCCCTGATCGTCGACGCCTGGTACAGAATGCCGTCGGACAGCGGCACGCCGGTCACGCGCTCCAGCTCGAGCAGCATGTCCGTTGCAAGAATGGAGTCGCCGCCGATGGCGAAGAAATCCTCGTCGACGCCGATCGGCTCGTCGCGCACCAGCAGCTCCGCCCACAACCGGGCGAGCTCGGATTCGGTCACCGCGTCGCCCGGTGGGACATCGGCTGCAGCCGGCGATGCGTGCAGCGTCCCGGCCGCCAATCGCGCGAGCTCGTGACGCTGCACCTTTCCGGCCAGCGCGCGCGGCAGACGGTCGAGAAACAGCAAGCGGCGGGGAACCTTGTGGCGCGCCAGACGGCTGCCGAGCCATTCGCGCAGCCCCGCGGCGGTGACAGTCGTGCCTTCGCGCACGACCACCGCGGCTGCCACCTGTTCGCCGCTGCGCGGATGCGGCAAGCCGAACGCGGCGGCGTCGGCAATCGCCGGATGCCCCATCAGCGCCGCATCGATCTCGGCCGGCATGATTTTCTCGCCGCCACGATTGATCACGTCCCTGGCACGGCCACTGATCGTGAGAAAGCGATCGGCGTCCAGGCTGCCGAGGTCGCCGGTGCGGAACCAGCCGTCGACGAAGGAGGCGGCATTGGCTTTCGCATCATCGAGATAGCCGCTCGTCAGCGTCGGTCCGCTCACCAGGATTTCGCCAATCTGCCCCGGCGGCAACGGCCGACCATTGGGCCCGACGACGGCGACCGTCTCGGGGCTTGCCTTGCCGCATGTCCCGGGCCTGCGCAGGTGCGGCTCGAGCCGGTTCGTCACCATCATCCCGGCCTCCGTGAGACCGTAATGTTCCAGGATCGGCACCCCAACCGCCGTCTCGACGGCCATACGCACATCGTCGGTGAGCGCCATCCCGGCCGAAACCAGGAAGCGCAGCCGATGCGTTCCTGCGCGCACGGGCCAGCGGGCGGCCTGTTCGCTGATCGCGCGGTAGATGGCGGTCCCGCCCGTGCACCATGTCGGGTTCAGGTCGGCAAGCCATTGCGAAAGGTCCGGGTTCGCCGGATGAGCCGGCAATGCAATGCTGCCGCCGGTGAGCAGCGGCGTGAGGATGCCGACGCTCAGACCGTAGGAGTAGAACATCGGCGAGAGGCACAGGCAGCGGTCCTGCCCCTGCAGCCCGAGGCACTGCCGGGCCCGGGCCGAGAGCGCGATCTGATTGCGATGGCTGTATGGCACGAACTTTTGCCGGCCGGTGGTTCCCGATGTCGGAAGAATGTAGGCCGGCGCATTCAGTTGAGCTTGTCCGGGCGGTGCAGGCCGGCACGGGCGCGGCGTCGCAACGTCGAGCTCGCCGTCCGGACCGAGGCGCAGCACGAACACGGAGAGGCCGCGCGCCGCTGCAGCCTCGCGCGCAGGCGATTCACCGGGCGGCAGAATGACGGCGGCGATCTTCAGCCCGGCCAGGCACCGGCCGATTTCCAACGCGGTCAGCCTTGGATCGATCGGAACAGCCACCGCGCTGCACGCGACCGCGGCAATCGCCAATACGGCTTCGAGGCCGTATGGAAGTGCAATGCCAACCCGCGCATCGCGGCAAAAGCCGGCGCCGCGCAGATGCGACGCGATCGCGGCGACATGACGTTCCAGTTCGCCGTACCGCAGCGGCTTTCTGTTCTGCGCGATGAGTGCGACGTGATCGGGGTGGTTGACCGCGTTGAGCCGGATCACCTCGCCCAGGGTGAGCCCTCGAACTGCTGATGCATTCCCATTCATTCCAGTACTCGACTGCCAGGCCCCACCCGGCACAACGAATCTAGGCGACGCCTCGAGCACCGATCGGATGCAGAGGGGGTACCTCAATGCCGTTCGCACGCAAAGGAAGTACTTCCTGACAGATACATGGCGTTTTGCGGCGACGGCTTCTCACCGTGCCATTCGCCCGGGCGGATCGAGACGCCCGGCGGCCGCGAGCCGGAGCATGCGCTTGAACGTCGGACATTCCATGTGGCTCGGCGCCGGACACGCCGCGGCGTGGCGGAGCCCGTCGCGCATCGCCGTGAGCTTGCGGATCGTGCGGTCGAGCTCGTCCGCCTTGGCGCGCAGCCGGTCGCGCTTGATGCGCGGCTTGCCGTCGGGCGCAAACATCGACGCGATCTCGTCGAGCGAGAAGCCGCCGGCGCGGCCAAGCGCGATGAGCGCGAGCTGCCGCAGCACGGCCGGGTCGAACAGGCGGCGCAGGCCGCGCCGGCCGATCGACCGGATCAGGCCCCTCTCCTCATAGAAGCGAAGCGTGGATGCCGGCGTTGCGGAACGCCTCGCAACCTCGGCGATGTCCAGATCGCGCATGGGCGTGATCTTCATGGGGCTTGACCTCAAGTTTACTTGAACTTGCATATTGGGGCGGTCGGCCGCCGGACGCAAGGCAGCGGCTGCGGAAGGCTGGGGCTGTCGCATGTGCGTGCAAGGTGGACCCCCACCCCAACCCTCCCCCTTGCGAAAGGGCGTTCACGCCCGTCTTCGACGGGCTATGGGGAGGGAGCGCACCACCCGAGTGGCATCGAATGCGATAGGCCTACGGCACATAGGAGGTGTGAAATGGAGTTCGTTGTTCGCGCGGTGTTGATGGGAATGGCGGCCACGGCGCTGATCGACATCTGGGCGCTCGGCCTCAGGCGCATCTTCGGCGTCGCGTCGCTCGACTACGCGCTGGTCGGACGCTGGCTCGGACACATGCCGGCCCGGTTCTTCCATGCCGGCATTGCCGCGGCACCGCGCATTCGCGGCGAGCGGCTCGTGGGCTGGGGCGCGCACTACGCGATCGGCGTGCTGTTTGCAGCCATGCTGCTCGGCGCCTGCGGCATCGACTGGGCGCGCCGGCCATCGCCTGGACCGGCACTCGCGTTCGGCATCCTGACGGTGGCCGCGCCGTTCCTTGTCATGCAGCCGGGCATGGGGTTCGGGATCGCGGCATCGAAGACGCCGAAGCCCGGCATCGCGCGGCTTCGCAGCCTTGCGACGCATGCGACCTTTGGTCTCGGGCTCTATGCGTCGGCTCTCGTGCTCGCACGCCTGATGCCGCACTAGCGGCGAGGCGCGATGCTGCTTCCGGGATGCGTCAGCCCGCCGCGGTCCTCAAGACGAGGTAGCCAAAACGGGGTAGTCAGGTCGGCCGCTTCACGGCCGGCTCGGCCGGGCCGCTGCACGACATTGGCCGTGCTGCCGAATCACTCCTGCAAAAAGAAACGTCGGCACGGATCCGGATCATCGTCGGAACACGACGGCTATCCGTTGGTCCAAGCCGATTACTCTTTCGCACAATTCTGTTTCGCTCGCGGCGATGGCATATTTTTTCTCCCGGGCTCCTGGGTGGCATGGCACCGACTTGGGAGGTTATCCATGCTGAAGCTAGCAGCGGCCGGAGCAACTGCGCTGTTCATTACAGCGTCTCCACTGGCCTACGCACAGTCGACGTCCACCGCGCCATCCGAGCGCTTGGGCACAGCCGACTGGAACACCGTGACGGATCTGCGGATCGATCTCATCAAGAGCGCGCTGCAACTGACGCCCGACCAGGCCAGGCTTTGGCCCGCCGTCGAGGACGCGATTCGCGCAAGAGCCAAGAACCGGCAAGCCCGCATCGCCAGAGTGGTGGAGACGACGGGGGCACGCGCCGACGAGGGGCGCATGGAAATGCTGCGCAACCGCGATCCGATCAGGTTCATGGAACGACACGCGGACGCCTTGGCGCAACGGTCCGCCGATCTGAAAAAGCTCGCGAGTGCCTGGCAGCCGCTCTATGCGACGCTGACCCCGGAGCAGAGGCGGCGCATGGCTGCGCTTGCGATCTTTGCGGTTCGTGACATGACCAATGCCGTAGAGCGGCATCGTCTGCAGTCCGAGGACGACGACGACGACTGATCTCGCCCGCATCAATCGCATCGCCACCACGACGGCGCGCCTGACGCCTTCCTCCATCGTCCAAGGCGCCGCGTGGTGGTGGTGCGCAGCACGCACGGCGCAAGAGCGACCCGCCTCCGCTCGCTGCGCGAGCTGCGGCGGGCTTGGAGTCCGCCGAAGCGCCTAAGCGCGAAGGCGGAAGCGCATTGCCCCGCGCGGGCCGCCGCCGCTCCAATTCCAGTGACGCGAGCCAAACACGTCAACGCCGGTGGACGTGGGTCGGCGACGTTGCGCGCCACAACAAACAAAAGCATAGTTTCAAGACACGTGTCTGTTGCAGGGGCGCTTCTCGATGCAAATGGTTTCACGTCGCGGGGTGCTCACCGGCCTGGCGGGTGTAGCGACCGGGCTCGGGCTCGTCCGGGAGAGCCGCGCGCAGGCGGCGTATCCGTCACGCCCGGTCAAGGTCATCGTGCCCTTTGGGCCAGGCGGCGTAACCGACACCGCCGCGCGGCTGTGGTCGCGCCACGTGTCCGAACGTCTGGGTCAGCAGTTCGTCATCGAGAACCAGGGCGGGGGCGGCAGCAGCCTCGGCATCGCGAGCGCATCGCGCGCGCAACCGGACGGCTACACGCTGCTGATCGCGGCATCCGCTTTCGCGATCAATCCAAGCCTCAACAAGCGACCGCCCTACGATCCGAACGACTTCGAAGGCATCGCCATGCTGGGCATCACGCCGAGCGTGCTGATCGTCAACCCGTCGGTCGGGGCGACGACCCTGCCCCAACTCATCAAGCTCATTCAGGACAAACCGAAAGAATTTACCTACGCGAACTCGGGCCTTGGAACGCCGCAGCATATCCAGGGGGAGATGCTGAAATACCGGTTCTCGCTCGAGATGACGGCCGTGCCTTTCCCCGGCGGAGCGCAGGCGATCCAGTCGGTGGTTGGCGGACACGTGCCCGTCGCATTGACGGCGCTGACCGGGCTGCCACAGCTCATCAACGCGGGGCAATTGCGTGCGCTGGCGGTCAGCGGAAAGGCGCGATCCCCGTTGCTGCCGTCGGTTCCAACTTTCGAAGAGGCAGGCATCGCCGATTTCGAGCTGGGCACGTGGACGGCGCTGCTTGTGCGTAAAGGGGCCCCCTCGTCCATCGTTGCCAGGCTCTATGAGGAAACCGGCGCATTTCTCAAGCTGCCCGATACCGTGGACCGCTTTCGCAACGTCGGGCTGGAGCCACAATTGCTCGTGCAAGGGCAGTTTTCCGAGCAATTGACGAAGGAAATGACGGAGTGGGCGAGGATCATCAAGCTCGCCAAGATCGAGTTGCAGTGATCAGGCGCAGGCCGCCGCCCACGCCTCCGTCACAGACCGGGTGCTTTCGCAGCCAGCGCCGGTCATGCTCCCGATATTGCGCCGCGCGGCCGCCGCAACAGGGACTCGCACGATTGGCGGATTGCGCTTCGCTCATCTGTCCCGACGCGCTCCATGCCCGCTGACGCTGCGCTATCGTGTCACCAGGGAGGGGGTGCTTCTCGACAAGGCATCGCCCGCCGAGGACGACCCGTTCGCCGCCTTCTCCGAATGGTCGGGCGCGGCGGACGAGAATGCTTATGCCGACCTCTGAGCGCGTACGCTACGCGGCGGGCGATGTCGTCGTCGTGCCGTTTCCCTGTACCGATCGGCTGGCCGAGAAGCGCCGGCCGGCGCTGGTGGTTTCGGGCCCCGCCCTCGCGCGCTACCGGCTGTTATGGGTGGTCATGATCACAAGCGCCGAAAACCGCGCCTGGGCGTGCGACGTTGCGATCGGCGATCTCGGGCGCGCCGGCCTCCCGGCGCCCTCGGTGGTGCGGACCGCCAAGATCGCCTGCATCGAGCCTGGACGCGTGCTGCGACGGGCCGGACGGCTCGACGACGAGACAGCGCGGGCGGTGGCGCGGCAGGTGCGGGGATTATTGCCGGGGACGTGACCACGGGCTCACCCGGCTGCGCGCGCTGAACGAAATCACCGACGCCGCCCTCCTGAGGTGCCGGACCGGCAACTCCGATCTGTTCCCGGAATCGAAACCAGCCTCATTCCCCGCGCGCGGCAGCATTTTGATCCGGCGTCGACTCAACGTATTGAGCAGACTCCGGATTCCGAAAATGTTGCCGGCAGGACTCGCTGTTGAAATCTGTGGGGCCGTTAACCAAAAAGATTGCTTTGGACTCTCGACAAGAGTCCTCGCATCGATTCGAATAGCGGGTGATTCGAGGCGATGCCGCACACCGCTTCGGACGCGTGTCTTCAGGGGATCATCCATTCGGGGGACGGCATGGCGCGCGCCGCAGTGGCGAATGCGTCCGCACGCGCGGATTCAATCAAGGGCCTGGCGCAATCGATCGCCAACCCCGCCTACCGGCGGCTGCTGGTCGCCGAGCCCGCGCTGCGGCGGGCGGTCCCCGCGCTGATCATCGCCTTCCTGCTCACCATCGGCGTCGGCGCGGTGGTGCAGGTGCTCGACCACCACCGCCAGTCGATCGCCGAGGCGATGCACGACCTCGACAACGTCGCCGATTTCGTCGCCGAGCGCTTCGACCGCCTCGCCAGCGCCGAGAACGGCGACACGACCCGGCGCGATCTCCTGGAGCGGGCGCTGTCGACCCGCGCCACCGCGTTCGGCCGCCGCATCCTGTTGAGCAACGCCGACGGCATCATCACCGCGACGGTGCCGTCCGGCGGGCCGGTCGGGGCGCGCCTCACCGACGTGATCGGCGACGCCCAGCCGCTGACAATTCTCGGGGCGAGCGCCGGAGTGCTCGAAATCCAGCTCGCCGACCGAAAGCGCGCCTTCGCCACCGTGCGCACGCTCGCCCATTCCCGCGGCCAGTTGACCGCGTTGCAGCACCGCAACGACGCGCTGGCGCCCTGGCGCGCCGACACCACGCTGACCGTCACGCTGACCGCCACCACCGGCTTCGTGCTGCTGATCCTGGGCTTTGCCTTCCACTGGCAGGCGGTGCGCGCCCGCGAGGCCGACGCGATCTACGACACGGTCCGGAGCCGCATCGACACGGCGCTTAACCGCGGGCGCTGCGGGCTGTGGGACTGGGACCTCGCGCGCGGCCGGATCTTCTGGTCGCATTCGATGTTCGCGATTCTGGGGGTGGCGCCGCGCGAGGACCTGATGACGTTCGGCGAGGTGAGCCGGCTGGTGCATCCCGACGACATCAAGCTCTACGAGGTGGCGGCCCAGCTCGCCGATGCCAGGGCCAAGGCGATCGACCACGAATTCCGCATGCTGCACGCCAGCGGCAAGTGGGTGTGGCTGCGCGCCCGCTGCGAGCTGGTGCAGCAGCCCGGCGACCCGGGCGTGCACCTGATCGGCATCGCCGTCGACATCACCGAGCAGAAGACGCTGGTCGAGCGCACGGCCGCGGCCGACATCCGCCTGCGCGACGCGATCGAGACCATCCCCGAGGCGTTCGTGCTGTGGGACCACGAGAACCGGCTGGTGCTGTGCAACTCCAACTTCCAGAACCTGCACAACCTGCCCGACGAGGCGATCACGCCCGGCTCGCCCTACGAGGACGTGGTCACGAACGGGCGCAAGCACGTGATCCGCTCCAAGCTTGCGAGCGAGGACCCGGCCGTTCCCGGAGCGCGCACCTTCGAGGCGCAGCTCGACGACGGCCACTGGCTGCAGATCAGCGAGCGCCGCACCAAGGACGGCGGCTATGTCTCGGTCGGCACCGACATCACCCCGCTCAAGCTGCACGAAACCAAGCTCGTCGAAAGCGAGCAGCGGCTGCTTGCCACCGTCAACGACCTGCGGCGGAGCCAGCACAAGCTCGAGGTGCAGGCGAAGCAGGTTTCGGAGCTGGCGCAGAAATACTCCGAGGAGAAGACCCGCGCCGAAGAGGCGAACCAGGCCAAGTCCAAGTTCCTCGCCAACATGAGCCATGAGCTGCGGACCCCGCTCAACGCCATCATCGGCTTCTCCGAGATCATGGCGTCGGGCATGTTCGGCGCGCTCGGCTCGGACAAGTATTACGAATACTGCCGCGACATCCACGGCAGCGGCGAATACCTGCTCGACGTGATCAACGACGTGCTCGACATGTCGAAGATCGAGGCCGGACGGCTGAAGCTCGACCTCGAGCAGGTCGAGCTGGCGCGCGAGCTCGACGACGCGCTGCGCGTCGTCACGACGCGCGCCGAGGCCAAGCACCTGACGGTCACCTCGAAGATCGCGCCCGGCATCGGGCTCAAGGCCGATCGCCGCGCACTGAAGCAGATCGCGCTCAATCTTCTCTCCAACGCGGTGAAGTTCACGCCCGAGAACGGCCGCATCACCGTGCGCGGCCGGCTGTCGCGCGGTTCGGTCGTCATCGGCATCCAGGACTCCGGCATCGGCATCCATCGCGATGCGCTGAAGAAGCTCGGCCGGCCGTTCGAGCAGGTCGAGAGCCAGCTCACCAAGACCCAGCACGGCTCGGGGCTGGGCCTTGCCATCGCCAAGTCGCTGGTCGAATTGCACGGCGGCGCGATGCGAATTCGATCGGTGCCCGGCGTGGGGACGACGGTGGTGGTGCGCCTGCCGGTCGACGGCCAGCCGGTCGGGCGGGGCAGAGAGGAACCGACCGCGTAGCGATGGCGCATGTCCTTTTCGGAAAAGCGGTGCCCACTTTTCCGGGACATGCGCTGCGAATGCTGAGGGGCATGTCGGAAGACCGGCGTCCGCAGTCGCCAGCGGACGCCGGTCCGCTTTTGCGGCACCTCTCAGGGCGCAAATGGACCCCCACCCCAACCCTTCCCCTTTCAGGGGGAGGGAGCGCACCGCCCGAGTTGGATCACATGCGGTTGTCATGCACGGGCGCTGATCCCTGTTGCGGAATCTCGCTCAATCGAAATATGGTCCGCGTCATGAAAAGCCTGACATCGCCCTCCCGTCGTCACCTGTTCGCCGCCCTCGCCATTCTCGCCGGCAGCGCCCTGCCCGCCGGCGCGCAGAACTGGCCGGACAAGCCGATCAAGCTGCTGGTGCCGTTTGCCGCCGGCGGCAACATCGACGTCACCGGCCGGATGATGGCGGCGCGGCTGTCCGAGACGCTCGGCCAGCAGGTGGTGGTGGAAAACCGGGTCGGCGGCAGCGGCATCATCGCGACCGAGGCGGTCGCCCGCTCCGCGCCGGACGGCTACACGCTGCTGTGGGCCAGCACCAACGTGATCGCGATCGTGCCGGCCACGACCAAGACGCCGTACGATCCGATCAAGGACTTCGCGCCGGTGAGCGCGCTCGGCGAAAGCCCGCAGGTGCTGCTGGTCAATGCCAAGGTGCCGGCGAACAACGTCGCCGAGCTCGTGGCCTATGCCAAGGCGCAGCCGCAGCCGCTCGCCTACGGCGGCGGCGGCGGCGCAGGCTCCGCCAGCAACCTGATCATGTCGCTGTTCCTGGCGCGGGCCGAATTGAAGATGACGAGCGTCAGCTACCGCGGCACCGCGCCGGCGCTGACCGACCTGATCGCGGGGCACATTCCGGTGACGTTCGTGCCGATGTCGGAGGCCTACGCGCAGCGGACCAATCCGAACGTGCGCATCCTCGCGGTGTCGAGCGGCAAGCGCTCGCCGCGGCTGCCGGACGTGCCGACCATCGGCGAGACCTATCCGGGCTTTGGTGCCGTGTCCTGGACCGGGATGCTGGCGCCTGCGGGAACGCCGAAGCCGGTGGTCGAGAGGCTCGCGGGCGAGATGGTCAAGGCGGTGAAGGACCCGAAGTTCGTCAGCCTGCTGCAGGAGAACGGCATCGACCCGATCGCCGAAGGTCCGGAGAAGTTCGCGGCGATGATCGCGGCGGAGATTCCGGTGTGGGCGAAGGCGGTCGAGATCGCCGGGGTGAAGCTTCAGCAGTAGCGGCGCCCTGCTGTCCAAATAGTGTCGCAAGTCATGGCGAAGAACAGAAAAGCGGTGCGCAACACTGCCAAGCTCAGCACTCTCGACGATTTCCTGACTAAAGAAGGAAAGCGGGAGGAGTTCGAAGCTATTGCCACCAAGGAAGTGTTGGCGTGGCAGATCGAACAAGCGATGAAGATAGACCCGTCATCCTGAGGCGCGAGCGAAGCGAGCCTCGAAGGATGGACGGCCTCGATGGTGCAGCAGCCGGGCCCTTCAAGGCTCGCTCGCTTCGCTCACTCGCGCCTCAGGGTGACGGGGATAGAACCCGCAGAAATGCAAGAACAACGCGTCGCACGCATCACTGCATGGTGATGTTGGCGTCGCGGATCACCTTGGCCCAGCGCGGGATCTCGCTCCGGATCCATTCGGCGAACTCGGCGGGCGTGCTCGCGACCGGGTCGAAGCCCATCGACGCAAGCTTCTCGCGCACGTCCGGCATCGCCATCACCTTGACCACCTCGCGGTGCAGGAAGTCGACCACGGGCTTCGGCGCGCCGGCCGGCAGCATGAAGCCGTTGACGATGTCGGCGGGAAGATCGTGCCCGCCCGCCTCCTGCATGGTCGGAACGTCGGGCAAGGCGGACGCGCGGCGGCTGCCCATCAGGCCGAGCGCGCGCAGGTTGCCGCCGCGCACGTAGGTGATCGCGGTCGGCAGCGCCGACACCGAGATCGGCACGTGCCCGCCGAGCGTGGACGCGGTTGCCGGGCCGCCGCCGTTGAACGGCACGTGGGTGATGTCGACCTGGAATGCGAATTTGAACAGCTCGCCCGCGAGATGCGCCGGCGTGCCGCGCCCCGCGGACGCATAGCTGAGCTTGCCCGGACTGGCCTTGGCGAGCGCGACCAGCTCGTTGACGCTCGTCGCCGGCACCGAGGGATGCACGACCAGAATGTGCGGCGACGAGCACAAGAGCGAGACCGGCTCGAAGTCCTTGTAGGGATCGTACGGAATTTTTGGATAAAGGCTGATGTTGGTGACGATGTTGCTGGTGGCGGCGAGGATCGTGTAGCCGTCGGGCGCTGAGCGCGCGGTGGCCTGCATGGCGATGTTGCCGCCGCCGCCCGGCATGTTCTCGACATAGAACGACTGGCCGACGGTTTCGGTGAGCTTGGCGGCAACCAGCCGCGCCGTGGTGTCGCCCTGCCCGCCGGGCCCGGTGGTGACGATCACGCGGACCGCCCGGCCCGGATAGGCCTGCGCCCGCGCGGCGTTCGGAACGGCTGCGGCAGCGGCCGAGGCACCCAGGGATTGCAAAAGCGTCCGGCGAATGAGTGTCATGTCACGACCTCAAGGCTGGGTCCCGCAGGCCCGGTTTGGCACGGGCCTCGCATGGGTGATTAAATCGCAGTTCGCGGCCCTGAGGGAACCATCATGACCGGCAAGTCCCGTCTCCTGTCCGTCCTGAGCCTGTGGCTGATGGCCGTTTTGGCCGCACTGTTTGCCACTCCGGCCCATGCCCAGGACTGGCCTGCGAAGCCGGTCCGCATCCTGGTGCCCTACGCAGCCGGCGGCAATTCCGACAGCATGGCGCGGCTGACGGCGCAACGCTTCACCGAAACGTTCGGCCAGCAGTTCGTGGTCGAGAACCGGGTCGGCGGCAACGGCGCGATCGCCGCCGACGCGGTGGCCCGCGCGGCCGCCGACGGCTACACCCTGCTGTGGGGCGTGCAGCCGGCGCTGACCATTGCGCCCGCCATGAACAAGGTGAATTTCGACGCAACGAAAGACTTCGCGCCGATCAGCGTGATCGGAACCAACCCGTTCGTGCTGGTCGTCAACAAGACCATTCCGGCGACGACCGTGGCGGAGTTCGTCGCCTGGGTGAAATCGCAACCGACCAGGCTGTCCTATGCCGAGGGCAGCGCCGGCAGCATGACGCACCTGTCGATGGCGCTGTTCCTCAAGCGCGCCGGCCTCGAGATGAGCAATGTCAGCTATCGCGGCAATGCGCCGGCGCTGACCGACGTGATCGCCGGGCACCTGCCGGCGATGATGTCCAACCTTTCGGACGCGCTGACGCACGCGCAAGGCGGCGCGATCCGGCTGCTCGCCGTCTCAAGCGAGGCGCGCATCCCGCAACTGCCGCAACTGCCGACCGTGGCCGAGCTCGGCTATCCGGGCTACAAGGCCGTGACCTGGAACGGCCTGATGGCGCCTGCGGGAACGCCCAGGCCGATCGTCGACAAGATGGCCGCCGAGATTGCCCAGGCGTGCAAGGACCCGAAGTTCCTGGAGCGGCTGGCAAACCTCGGGACCGATCCGTCGGGCATCACGCCCGCCCAATTTGCCGAACTGATCGCCGCCGATCTAAAACAGTGGGCCGAGGCCGTGGCGGTCGCCGGCGTGAAACAGCAATAGAAAGTCATGACAGCAGACAGACCCATTCTCGTAGCCGGCGGCGGGCCGGTCGGTTTCATCACGGCGCTGGCGCTGGCAAGGCAGGGCCTGCCGGTGCACCTGTTCGAGGCGGAAACGCGCATCAACGACATGCCGCGCGCGGCGACGACGCACGCCGCGACGCTGGAAATGCTCGCCGGGCTCGGCATGGTCGAGGAGGTGATCGAGCGCGGCTATGTCGAGCCGCTGTTCCGCATCTGGGACCGGCAGTCGAACAGCATCGTCGCCGAATTCGACTTCCGCATCCTGAAGGACGAGACGCCCTACCCGTTCGCCGTGCAGTGCGAGCAGCACAAGCTCGCCGGAATGGCGCTGCGGCGGCTCAAGGACTATCCGAACGCCACCGTCGAGTTCTCGGCGCGCGTCACCGCGCTCACGCAGTTCGCCGACCGCGTCGAGGCCACGGTCGAAAGCGCCGACGGCACCCGCCGGATCGCCGGCAGCTACCTGATCGGCAGCGACGGCGGCCGCTCGACGGTGCGCAAGGCCTTGGGCATCGAGTTCGAGGGCTACACCCACCCCGAGCGGTTCATGATCCTGACCACGACCGACGATCTCGGGATCAGATATCCGGGCTGCACCCGCAACTACATCACCAGCCCCGATGCCTGGTTCTCGGTGTTCAAGGTGAGCGGCGACGAGCGCGGGCCGCTGTGGCGCGTGCTGTCGGCGACGCGGCCCGAGCAGACCGACGAAGAGCTGATGAACCCCGACGCAACCGAGCGGCGGCTGCAGGACTTCATGCCGAAGAAGAGCGCCTACGACATCATCCACCGCAACCTCTACAACGTGCACCAGCGGGTCGCGGCGAGCTTCCGCAAGGGCCGGGTGTTTCTCGCCGGCGATAGCGCGCACGTGAACAATCCGCTGGGCGGGCTCGGGCTCAACTTCGGCATTCACGACTCGATGGAGGTGACCACTCTTTTGGGCAAGGTGATCCGCCGCGAGGCGCCCGAAAGCGTCCTCGACCAGTACGACCTGCACCGGCGGCCGCTGAACGTCGAGTTCGTGCAGCAGCAGACCATCGCCAACAAGAAGCGCATGGAGGAGAAGGACCCGGCGGCACGGCAGAAGGACCAGGACCAGCTTCGCCGCACGGCGGAGGACCCGGCGCTGCACCGCGCCTATGTGCGCAAGGCGTCGCTGCTCGAAAGCGTCAAGAAGCGCGAGGCGGCCGCGGCGTAGGACGCAATCTCGCGGTTTCTCCGGACTTCAGCAGCAGCCCCGAAACCGTCCGTTGCCGACGGCGTAGCGGGCCTGCTGGCGTTCGCGGAAGAACTCCGCGTAGGTCATGATCGGCTGCCCGGGATGGTTCGCGCGGCGATGCGCAACGTATGTCTCGTAATCGGGAACGCCGATCATCAGACGGGCGGTGCGCGTACTCCAATAGCCGGCGGTCCGCGCCGCGCCGGCGGACCGATCGAACAACTGCCGCAGATCAGGCATAGCGGCCTCCCGCGGCTGCGCCGGCAAACTCGATCTCCGCCGCCGTCGGCCGCGGATCGCCGAGCGCCCGGCGAATGGCGATCAGCCCGTAAACGACCGTCGCGGCGACCACCAGCACGAACACCGCCGCGAGCGCGGCGTCGACGTAGTCGTTGAACACGATCCGCCCCATCTCGGCGGCGGTCTTGGCGGGCGCCAGCAACTCACCCTTGCCGATCGCATCGGCGTATTTGAGCGCGTGGCTGACGAAACCCACGTTCGGATCGGGGCTGAACACCTTTTCCAGCCCGGCCTTCATCGTGCAGACGACGAGCCACACGGCGGGCGCAGCCGTCACCCACGCGAACCGCTCGCGCTTCATCTTGAACAGGACGACGGTGCACACCGTCAAGGCGATGGCCGCCAGCATCTGGTTGGCCGTGCCGAACAGCGGCCACAGCGTCCAGATCCCGCCGAGCGGGTCGATCACGCCGACGTAGAGAAAATATCCCCACAGCGCGCACGCCAGCGCCGAGCCGATCACGTTGTTGGTCCACGACGCCGTTTCCTTGAACGCCGGCACCGCATTGCCGATCAGATCCTGGAGCATGAAGCGGAGCACCCGCGTGCCGGCATCGACGGTGGTCAGGATGAACAGCGCTTCGAACAGGATGGCAAAGTGGTACCAGATGCCCATCAGGGCACGGCCACCCAGGAACGACGACAGGATCTGCGCCATGCCGACGGCGAGCGTCGGCGCGCCGCCGGTGCGCGACATGATCGAGGTCTCGCCGACGTCGCTCGCCATCTGGGTGATCGCGTCCGGGGTGACCACAAATCCCCAGGCCGAGATCACCTGTGCGGCGTGCTCTGCGGTCGTGCCGATGTGCGCCGCCGAGCTGTTCATCGCGAAATAGACGCCGGGGTGAATGACGCTGGCGCCGATCATCGCCATGATCGCGACGAAGGACTCCATCAACATTCCACCATAGCCGATGAAGGCGATCTGGCGTTCGTTCTCGATCATCTTCGGTGTCGTGCCGGACGCAATGAGCGAATGCCACCCGGACACCGCTCCGCATGCGATCGTGATGAACAGGAAGGGAAATACGTTGCCGGCCCAGACCGGACCGCTGCCGTCGATGAATTTGGTCACGGCCGGCATCTGAAGATCCGGACGAACGACGATGATGCCGATCGCCAGCAGCACGATCGTTCCGATCTTCAGGAAGGTCGAGAGATAGTCGCGCGGCGCGAGCAGCAGCCACACCGGCAGCACGGAGGCAACAAAGCCATAGCCGATGATGATCAGTGCGAGCGTCTCGCCTTTGAGGTCGAAATAGCCGGCGAGCGCCGGCGTTTCCGATACGGTCCTGCCGTAGATCAGCACCACGAGCAGGAGTATGCAGCCAAGCAGCGACATTTCGCCGACCCGGCCCGGCCGGATGAGGCGATTGTAGACCCCCATCAGCAGCGCGATGGGAATCGTGCAGAACACGGCGAAAGTCCCCCAAGGACTGCCAACCAGCGCCTTGACCACGACGAGCGCGAGGACCGCCAGCACGATGACGCAAATCAGCAGAATTCCGAGCCCTGCGATCGTCCCCGCCACCGGTCCCATCTCGGCACGCACGATATCGCCGAGCGAGCGGCCATCGCGCCGCGTCGACAGAAACAGCACGGTCATGTCCTGGACCGCACCGGCAAACACCGCGCCCGCGAGAATCCACAGCGTGCCCGGCAGATAGCCCATCTGCGCGGCAAGCACCGGACCGACCAACGGCCCTGCGCCGGCGATCGCGGCGAAGTGATGCCCGTAGAGCACGTAGCGATTGGTCGGAACGTAGTCGAGACCGTCGTTGTGGCGCCAGGCCGGGGTCGGCCGCGCGCCGTCGATCCCAAGCGCCCGGTCGGCGACGAACAGCCCGTAGAACCGGTAGGCGATGAAGAAGATGCACACCGCGGCGATGACCAGCCACGCCGCATTGATCGCTTCGCCGCGATTGAGCGCAACGACGGCGAATGCCACCGCGCCCAACAGAGCAACGGCGACCCACAAAAGCTTCGTCTGCAGCCCCCGTGAATTGTCGATCGTGCTCATGGAGCTCTCCATCACGCTATTCGCGTCCATCGACGGCGCGATCAAAGGCCAGAACACCTCCGTGGTTCATCGGCTCCAGAACACCGGAGATGACGCTCGGTCCGCCGGGCCCCGCGGCACCCGCGCCAGCGTTGCGGCATGCGAAGCGGCGAGAACGCGCGGTTCCCGGCCCTCGCAATTTCTCGCGCGGCAGATCAGATCAGCGATGTTGTCGGTCTTGCGGTCGGCGGCGGTGCCGTGCAGCCTTGCCTCCGGGCTGTTTGTTCAAGCCCTCTGGCAGCCTTCGAGCAGACCCGCCGCGCGTGTCGCAGGTTCTGGACGCGCTGGAACTGACCGGTGCCGGCGCGCGTACAACCCGAATCGCAGGCCTCCGGTTCCCGCGCCATGACTTCGATCACCTTGCGCGGAAACCGCCGCGTGCGTTGCATCGGTCGTTTTGGAACTCCGGGTGTCGTCTACGGACGGCGGGCCACCACCTCCAGCGAAACCAGCCGCGCCAGCAGCGTCGCCGGATAGAGCTGGCCGAGGATGGTTTCAAGATTGCAGAGGCTGCGGGCGATCGGGTGAACCGGAAACAGGTCGCCGTAGCCGGTCGACGTCAGCGTGACGATGCTGAAATAGAACAGCGTGCCGGTCAGCCGCGGCGTGTCGACGAACGCGATGCCCGAAAAGGCGTTGGGGATGAAATAGCCGAGCAGCGCGAACAGCGAGGCAAACGCGATGGCGATCAGCAGGTAGAGAAAAACCGCGCCGACGATGCGGTGCACGGTGACACGCCCCGGGCCGAAAACCGCGCGTGCGACGACCCAGCCGAAGGCGACCGTGAACATCAGCCAGGCGAGCGCCAGCAGATACAAATGGTGGCTGGAATGGGCGCCGGCAAAGCGCGACACCGCGACGCCCACCTGAATGACGAGCGCGACGAGCAGCACCACGAACACCGTCAGGTTGCCCGACATGGTCACGGCACCCACAATCAAGGTGAGCGCAACCAGACCGGCCAGGATCTGCGTGGGCGCCGAGCCGGCGGCGATGATCGGCACCAGCACGAACATCAGCAGCACGAGCAGGACGGTGAGCATGGTGAGAAACGCGTCGCCATGCCGTTCATTCAGGCGGCGCAACGTCTGTTCAAACCGCGAGTTCATGGCTGCCCCGTCCGGCGGACCACCGCCCCGTCAGATCACTTCGATTCCGCGCCCAAGATCCGGTTGAAGGTGGCACGCACCTTCTGCCGCGTGTCGGCGACGTGCGCGTTGAGCGTCGCGAAGTTCGGCAGGTCGGCGGCGCGGCAGAGAAGCCCGAGAAGCCCCGCGCCCGCGGTTTTCGGATCGAACGGCCCCGGCAGGCAGAGCCGCAGCACCTGCGTCAGGTTGTGAAACAGCCGGATCGCCGGCCGCACGATGTCGGCATCCTCGGCCGACAGCAGACCGAGCCGCCATGCCTTGTCGAGCACGCGGGCGGTCGTGGTGTCGAGGATTCCCGGATGCTCGGCGGCGTGCACGAGCTGCAGGTACTGGGCGATGAATTCGAGATCGACCAGCCCGCCGACGGCGTATTTCAGGTCCCAGCGCTCGTCCTCGCCCTTCTCCTGGGCAATCGCCTGGCGCATGTCGACGACGTCGGCGGCGATGATCGCGGGATCGCGCTTGCGGGCGAGCACGTCGCGGATCGTCTTCTCGACACGGGCGGCAAACTCCGGCGAGCCGGAGATGACGCGGGCCCGCGTCAGCGCCAGGTGCTCCCAGGTCCAGGCTTCGGTCTCCTGATAGCTCGCGAAGGCGTCGATGCTGGTGGCGACCGGACCGGACCGCCCGGAGGGGCGCAGCCGCATGTCGACCTGATAGAGCGCGCCGTAGTTGGTCTGCGACGACAGCGCACCGATCAGCCGCTGCGTCAGCCTGGCGAAATACTGCGCACCGTAAAGCGACCGCTCGCCGTCGGACTGCGGATGCTCGGCATCGAAGTCGTAGACGATGATCAGATCGAGGTCCGAGTTGGCCGTCATCTCGCGACCGCCGAGCTTGCCGAGCGCGAGCAGAACAGTCTCCTGACCGCGGATGCGGCCGTGGTTCTCGGCGAGCATGGCTTCGACGCGGCGATGCAGCGCGCGCACGGCGACGTCGGCGATGCGCGCGAACGCGCCGCCCGCCTGCTCGGCCGACACCGTGCCCGACAGGATGCGCGCGCCGATCAGGAACATCTGCTCCTGGCTGAACATGCGCAGCCGGTCGAGATAATCCTCATAGCCAAGCTCCGGCCCGGCGGTCCGGGCGAGATCGGCTTCGAGCGCCGCGACATCCGGCAGCGCGCCGAAAAACGACGGCTCCAGCAGCGCGTCCATCGCCTCCGGATGCCGCGCCAGAATATCGGCGAGCCGCGGCGCGGTGCCGAGCGTCAGGGCGACGAGCGTCACCAGGTCCGGGTTCTGGCGCAGCAGCGAGAACAGCCGCGCGCCGCGGCTCATGCCGGCGATGAAGCCGTCGAACGCCGCGACCGCGGCATCGGGGTTTTCGGATTTGGCCAGGCGATCGAGCAGCACCGGCACCAGGTCGGCAAACTGCGCGCGGGCCTGCTCGCCGCGCAGCACCTTGTAGGAGCCGTAAAGCCAGTTGCGGACCGTGCCCGAGACCTCCAGCGGCCGCTGAAAGCCGATGGCGCCGAGGCGATTGAGGGTTTCGCGGTCGTCGGCGTCCTTGGGAAAGGACAGCGCCAGCCGGCCCGCTTCGCCGGTCTTCTCCTCGAACAGCCTGACATAGTGGCGCTGCACCTTGCGCAGATGCCCGAGCAGCGTCTCGGCGAAGGCGTCGCGATCCTTGTAGCCGGCAAACCGGACGAACCGCTCCAGCCCTTCGCGGTCCGGCGGCAGCGTGTGGGTCTGGTCGTCGGCGACCATCTGCAGCCGGTGCTCGGTCTCGCGCAGGAACAGATACGCCGCCTCGAGGTCGGTGCGGGCGTCGGCCCCGATCCAGCCGCCCTCCACCAGCGCGGCCAAGGTCGGCAGCGTCTCGCGGCCGCGCAACTCCGGATGGCGGCCGCCGGCCACGAGCTGCTGCGTCTGCACGAAGAATTCGATCTCGCGGATGCCGCCGCGGCCGAGCTTGATGTTGTGGCCCTCGACCGCGATGTCGGCATGGCCGCGATAGGCATGGATCTGGCGCTTGAGCGCCTCGATGTCGGCGACCGCGGCGAAGTCGAGATACTTGCGCCAGATGAAGGGCGAAAGCTGCCGCAGGATGTCCTCGCCGGCCTTGATGTCGCCGGCGCAGGCGCGGGCCTTGATCATCGCCGCGCGCTCCCAGTTCTGGCCGACGCTGCCGTAGTAGTTCAGCGCGGTCTCGGTCGAGACCGCGATCTGGGTCGAGGCCGGATCGGGCCGCAGGCGGAGGTCGACACGGAACACGTACCCGTCGGCGGTGCGCTCCTGAAGGAGCTTGACCAGACCGCGGGTGATGCGGACGTGGAAGGCCGCGGCATCGTCCTTGTCGACCAGCGCCGGCGCGTCGCGGTCGTAGAAGACGATCAGGTCGATGTCGCTGGAATAGTTGAGCTCGAAGGCGCCCATCTTGCCCATGGCGAGCACGATGTAGCCGCTGCCCTCTTCCGGCGCGGCCTTGTCGGCCGGCTTGAGCTTGCCGCGCGAGGCTGCATCGCGAAGGAGAAAGCGGACGGCGGCGCCGATCGCGGTGTCGGCGACCTCGGTCAGCGCCCGCGCCGCGCGCATCGCCGGCCAGGCGCCGCCGATGTCGGCGAGCGCGATCAGCAACGCCGCCTCGGCCTTCATCCGGCGCAGGAGCCGCATCGCCGCGGCTTCGTCCTTCGCGGCGGCCACGGCCCTGGCGGATTTGGCCAGCACGGCCGACAGCCGCTCGTCGGGGTCGGCTTCCAGGATCTCCAGCAGACGATCGGGCTCGGCGGCCGCCAGCTCCCAGAGGTAAGGCGATCCGTCGGCGAGGCCCTGCAGCAGCGCCTCGAGCTTGGGCGATCCGCCGATCAACTGGTTGAGGGCCTTGCCGGCCGCGCTCTTGCCGATCTCGGCAAGCCAGCCGGACACGCGCGCCTTCGTGGCCTCGCGATCGGCGAGTCGCGGCGCGCGCGACACCGCGGCCGCAAGCGGCCGTCCGCCCGGCTTGGCCGCGGGCTGCCTAGCGGGCTCCTTGGCGGGCTCCTTGGCGGGCTTCCCTGTACGCTGTCCTGGACGTTTTTTGGCGGTGCGGGCCATGCCCTGTCATAGCCGCCACGGCGGGAAATGACTATTCCGTGGGCTGAGGTAGTTGCGGGCCACCGCGCGGCAGCACGAGGCTCGCCTTGAGCCCGGGCCCGTTGTCCTCGAGCTTCAATTCGCCGCCATGCAGATGCGCGACGGCGGATGCGAGGCTCAAGCCCAGCCCGGAACCCGGCTCCGAGCGGCTCTGCTCGAGGCGCACGAAGCGCTCGACGGCGTGGCCGCGGTCCTTTTCCGGGATGCCCGGGCCGCGATCGGCGACGCTGAGCCTGATGACGTCGCCCTCGCCTGCGGCCCGGACGGCGATTTCCGCGGGCACGCCGTTGGCCGCGCCCTGGTCGCGGTCCCGGCCGCGGCTGCCATACTTGATGGCATTGTCGACCAGATTGGCCAGCGCCTGCGTCACCAGCTCGCGGTTGCCGCGCATCGGCGCGGCCGCATCGACGTCGACCCGCAATGTCAGCCCCTTCTCTTCGGCGAGCGGATCATAGAGCTCGCCCACGCCGTGGACGATGTCGGCGGCGTCGAATTCGGTCATCGGCGCGCTGGACTGCCCGGACTCCGCCCGCGCGATCATCAGCAGCGCGTTGAAGGTGCGGATCAGCTCGTCGGATTCCTCGATGGTCGATTCCAGCGCAGCGCGGTAGTCGCCGTCACTCTTCGCGGTGCGCAGTGCCCCTTCGGCGCGATTGCGAAGCCGCGTCAGCGGTGTCTTCAGATCGTGGGCGATGTTGTCGGAAACCTCCTTGAAGCCGCGCATCAGCGCTTCGATCCGCTCCAGCATCAAGTTCAGATTCACCGCAAGCCGGTCGAGCTCGTCTTCCGAGCCGGCCGTCGGCAGCCGGCCCGACAGATCGCCCGCCATGATGGTGCGCGCGGTCTCGGTCATGGCGTCGACGCGCCGCAGCACGCGCCGCGCGACGATGAAGCCGCCGGCGAGGCCGAGCACGATGACCACCGCGATCGACCACTGGCCGGCGGCAAGGATGATGTCGTAGAGCCGCTCACGCTCCTCCAGGTCGCGGCCGACCAGCAGCCGGAAGCCGCTCGGCAGCTGGAACACGCGCACCAGCGCGTGATGCTCGGTGCCTTCGGGATCGTCGAGCCGCCGGTAGACCGTCTCGGTCCAGCCGACGTGCTCCAGCACGCCCTCGCCCAGGACGCCGACATTGCCGGCGAGCCCGTCGCCGCTGAACGTCGTCACGAGATAAAGGCTCGAGCCGGGCCGCCGCGCCCGCGTGTCGATGATGAAGACCAGCCGCTGGATGCCGCCCTGATTGTATTGCTCGGAAAGGCCGGTGATCTCGGCATCGACCGTGCGCGTGATCTGCTCGGTGATCAGCCGCCGCGTGTTCCAGGCGAAATAGCCGAGCAGGCAGGCGGCGAACACCGCGAACACGGTGAGATAGACCAGCGTCAGCTTGAACGCGGTGGTGTGGAACAGCTTGCCGAGCGCGTTCAGCCGCGGCCACACCCAGGCCCACACCTGGGCCGGGACCGCCCGCGTCAGCCTCTCGCGAAGCGTTGAGCGTTTCGCGGCGTCGGTGGTGGGAGGCTCGATCTCCCGGGGCATCGTAGCCTCAGGTATGGCGGCTTCATTTGTCACGGATCATATATCCCGCGCCGCGGATGGTGTGCAGCAGCGGTTGCGAGAAGCCCTTGTCGATCTTGGAGCGCAGCCTCGAGATGTGCACGTCGATCACGTTGGTCTGCGGATCGAAGTGATAGTCCCAGACGTTCTCGAGCAGCATGGTGCGGGTCACCACCTGGCCGGCATGCTTCATCAGGTATTCGAGCAGGCGGAATTCGCGCGGCTGAAGCACGATCTCCTCCTTGCCGCGGGTGACCTCGTGCGACAGCCGGTCGAGCTTCAGGTCGGCCACGCGGTAAACCGTGTCCTCGCCGGGGCCGCCGCGGCGGCGCGCCAGCACCTCGACGCGGGCGAGCAGCTCGGAGAACGAATAGGGCTTGGGCAGGTAATCGTCGCCGCCGGCGCGCAGGCCCTTCACCCGGTCGTCGACCTGTCCGAGCGCCGACAGGATCAGCACCGGCGTCTCGACGCCCTTGGCGCGCAATTCGCCGATCACCGACAGGCCGTCCTTCTTGGGCAGCATCCGGTCGACGATCATCACGTCGTACTGGCGGTCGAGCGCGAGCGCCAGGCCCTCCTCGCCGTCCGGCGCCTGGTCGGCCACATGACCGACCTCCCGGAAGGCCCGGGCGATGTAATCGGCTGCGTCGCGGTCGTCTTCAACGATCAAGAGGCGCATGTCGGTCCGGTTCAAAAATAGGCGGACCATGTTAACGAATTCCGGGCGTCCGCGCCTCCCGGTTGTGATGCGCTTGGGCATGACCCTGTCCGAAAACCGCTTCACACCCCGGATCAAGTCCGGGGCAAGCTTTTTCGCGATCATGCCCCGAACAGCGTGCGGGGGACGGTGGATCTCTCCACCGTCCCCCGACACCACCTTCATCTCCGGCGGGGGCGACGAATGCCGGTGGACGAAGGCAGTATGAGCGGGGACGGGCTCTCACCCGTCCCCCGGGTTCGCAACGCCGGCGGGGGCGACGAATGCCGACGAAACGGCCCCGATCTCTTTTCCGTGCCCAAACGGAACACGGCCTCGAACTCTCAAGCGCGGCCGAGCGGAATGGCCACGTAACGCGTGCCGCGTTCCGACTTCACGCGCAGCAGCACGCTGCGCTTGCCTTCGGAGCGGGCCTTGCCGAGCGCCTTGCGCAGGTCATCCGGGGTTGCGACCGACGCACCGGCCACCTCCAGGATGACGTCGCCCGGCCTGAAGCCGTAGTCGGCCGCGGGTCCCGACGGATCGACATCGGCGACGACCACGCCGCCGGCATCATCGCCGCCGGGCGCAAGCGACAGCCCAAGCCGCGGCTCGTCGGTGCTGCGGCTCGGGCGCGCCGGCTGATCGTCGGTGTCGGCACGCGCCTCGCGCTCCTTCGGCAGCTCGCCGAGCGTCAGACTGAGCGTCTTCTCCGCACCGCCGCGGATGATCGCAAGCTTGACCGTGGTGTTGGGCGGCATGCCGCCGATCTTGCGGGCGAGCTCGCGCGCATCGGCCACCGGCTTGTCGTCGACCGAGACAATCACGTCGCCGGCCTGGATGCCGGCCTTCATCGCCGGGCTGTCCTTCTGCGGCTCCGCGACCAGCGCGCCCCTGGTGGACTTCAAGCCGAGGCTGTCGGCAATCTCGGGGGTCACCGGCTGGATCTGAACGCCGATCCAACCGCGCGCCACCGCGCCCTTGTCCTTGAGCTGGGCGACGACGCTCTTCACCGTCTCCGCCGGGATCGCAAAGGCGATGCCGACCGAGCCGCCCGAAGGCGAGAAGATCGCGGTGTTGACGCCGATCACGCTGCCTTCGGTGTTGAAGGTCGGGCCGCCGGAGTTGCCCCTGTTCACCGGCGCGTCGATCTGCAGGAAATCGTCATAGGGGCCCGCGCCGATGTCGCGGCCGCGCGCCGAAACGATACCCGCGGTCACGGTGCCGCCGAGCCCGAACGGATTGCCGACCGCGAGCACCCAATCGCCGATGCGCGGCGGCGTGTCGGCTAGCTTCACGTGCGGGAAGCTTCCGCCGCCCTCGACCTTGATCAGCGCGAGATCGGTGCGCGAGTCGGTGCCGATCACCTTCGCGGTGTGGATCTTGCCGTCGTCGGTGGACACCTCGACGGTGGTGGCCTTGTCGACGACGTGGTTGTTGGTCACCGCGTAGCCGTCAGCCGAGATGAAGAAGCCGGAGCCCTGCGCGCTGCCGAACTGGCGGCCGCGCGGCATGGGCGAACCATTAGGCGAACCATTGGGCGAACCATCAGGCTGGCCGAAGCGCCGGAAGAAGCGCTCCATCGGCGAGCCCTTGGGGAACGGCAGGTCATCGCCGGACTGGGCCTGCGGGACTTCGGCGCGGGTCTTGACGCGCACCGAGATGACGGCGGGCTTCACCTTTTCGACGATGTCGGCAAAGCCGGTCGGGCGCGCGACGTTCTGCGCCTCCTGGGACAGGTTCTGCGCCAGCGCGAACGGCGCATAGGGCGCGAGCGTGGAATTGGCAATCAGGCCGCCGGCTGCGATGCCCACCACCGTGGTGGCCAGCAACGCCAGCCGCCGCAGCGGCAGAACGCGCGTTGTGGATGGGGTGGCCGGGTTCATCGGACTTCTGCCCTCGGAGAGTTGGCGCCCGCTGTTGCACGGGAGTTGGCGCCGCGTTCCGGCAGAAGATGGGAGCCCGACCCTTACCGAGCAGTGGCTGCTGAATTAAACTTTAGTAATCTTGAGGATGGTCGATCGGTCATCATTTTCAATGGCTTATGACGATCGGGGTGTGGATGGCCCGCCGTCGCGGAGAAGTTCCGCAAGCCGCGCCTGTTCCGCTTCGGTGAGCGGCTGTTCGCCGGGAATCGCCTCGGTGCGGCGGCGACGGCGCAGCAACGGCACAAGGCCCGCGCCGCCCAGCAGCAGGACGGCGACGGGTGCAAGCCACAGGAGCGCGGTGTCCCAGCCGAAGCGCGGCTTGAGCAGCACGAACGGGCCGTAGCGCGCGGTGAGAAAATCGATCACCTCCCCGTCGCTGTCGCCGGCCTTCAGCCGCTCGCGCACCAGCAGCCGCAGGTCGCGGGCCAGCGGCGCATCCGAGTCGTCGATCGACTGGTTCTGGCAGACCATGCAGCGCAATTCGCGCGACAGCTCGCGGGCGCGGGATTCAAGCGCAGGGTCGGCGAGGATTTCGTCGGGCTGCACGGCGAAAGCCGGGCCCGCCAAACTGGCCATGCATGCGAGGCAAAACAAGACAGTGCGTATTGACATCACGCCGTTTCCCAAGGCGCATCTAGCATTCCCGTTACCGCGCAGGCAACTTTCATCATTGCGGAGAATATTGCAAAATGCGATATTCGCTTGACGCTCGATATTACACAATGCTATATTTGAAAGAATGAAAGCGATTGCTTTCACCGCGGCCGCCACGCGCCAATGGATGAGCCTTTCTCCGGCTATCCGCTCTCGCGTCAATAAAAGACTTGAGGCCTTTGCGGCCGGCGGATCGAGCGACGTGAAACGGCTCAAAGGGCGCCTCGGTGCGCGGCTGCGCGTCGGAGACTGGCGAGTCATTTTTTATGAGGAAGACAACAGAATCGTCGTGGTGGCGATCGGCCACAGGCGCGAAGTCTACGATTAGGAGCCTTCAATGAAAGTGAAATTCACGACGACGCCGGAAGGTGAATTGGCCACGATCCCGCGTGCGGAATACGAGCGGTTGGTGATGATCGCACAAGAAGCGGAAGAGGACATGGCAACAGCGCGGCTTGTCGCACGCGCGAAGAAGGATATCGCTGGAGGGGTGCCGCTGCTGCCCAAGGACGTGGTCGATCGCCTTGCCAACGGAGAAAATCCGATCCGGGTCTTGCGGGAGTTTCGCGACTACACGCAAGCCGAACTCGTTGTGGCCGTTGGCATTACCCAAGGCTACCTTTCCGATTTGGAAACTGGCAAACGCAAGGGCCCGCTCGAACTCCATCAAAAATTCGCCAAGGCACTCGGAGTCCCACTCGAACTGCTCACCCCGATTGCTGTTTCGCTGGAACAGGCCGATCCCCAGCGGTTCGCAAGACGCAAAAAGGCGGTTGCCGAAATGCGGCAACACCGGCGTTGAACCGCGTCGCAGCTTGCGATTTCAGCGCCAGTCCATGGCCAAAAAACGGATCGGTCACTCCGCCGGCTGCATGGCAGGCTTGTCGGCCGGCCGCCGCGCGGGCTTCGGCGCGCCGATCCGCAAGCGGCGGTCCGACAGCGACAGCGCGCCGCCCACGAACATCACCACCGCACCGAGCCAGATCAGCAGCACCAGCGGCTTGAAATAGGCGCGCACCGCAATGGCACCATCGGGCTCCGGATCGCCGAGCGAGAGATAGAGCTGGCTGAAGCCGCGCGTGAGCAGCGCGGCCTCGGTGGTCGACATCTGCCGCGCCTGGAACGTGCGCTTCGACGGCTGCATCAGGCCTACGACAGTGACGCCCTGCCGCACGGTGAACTTGGCGAGCAACTCGCGATAGTTCGCGCCCTGCCGCGTCACCATGCCGTCGAACGTCAGGTCGTAACCGCTGAGCGAGACGCTCGCGCCGGGCTTCAGCGAGACGATGCGTTCGGTGCCCCAGGTCGAGGCGCAGACGATGCCGAGCAGCGAGACGCCGAGACCGAAATGGGCGAACGCCGTGCCCCAGACCGAGCGCGGCAGGCCGCGCGCGCGGGCGAGCGCCGTGGCAAACGAGCTCTTGAAGACGCCGATGCGCTCGACCAGATCGGTCAGCGCGCCCGCCATCGAGAATACGGCAAGGCCGATGCCGAACGGCGCCAGCACCGGCCCGCCCGATGTGAGTGCGAAGGTCGCCGCGATTGCCACGACCGCAAGCGCCGCGGCTCCCATCACCCGTTGCGCGACGCCAAGGAGGTCGCCCCGCTTCCACGCCAGCATCGGCCCGAGCGGCGCGACCAGCAAAAGCGGCACGAACATCGGACCGAAGGTCAGGTTGAAGAACGGCGCGCCGACCGAGATCTTCTCGCCGGTCAGCGCTTCGAGCGCGAGCGGATAGAGCGTGCCGATGAACACGGTCGCGCAGGCGGCGGTGAGAAACAGGTTGTTGAAGACCAGCGCGCCTTCGCGGGAGATCGGCGCGAACAGCCCGCCCTGCTTGAGCGACGGCGCGCGCCAGGCATAGAGCGCCAGTGCGCCGCCGATGAAGAAGACGAGAATGGCGAGGATGAATACGCCCCGCGTGGGATCGCTGGCGAAGGTGTGCACCGAGGTGAGCACGCCGGAGCGGACCAGGAAGGTGCCGATCAGCGACAGCGAGAAGGTCAGGATCGAAAGCAGGATGGTCCAGACCTTCAGCGCGTTGCGCTTCTCCATCACCACCGCGGAATGCAAGAGCGCGGTGCCGGCGATCCACGGCATCAGCGAGGCGTTCTCGACCGGGTCCCAGAACCAGTAACCGCCCCAGCCGAGCTCGTAATAGGCCCAGTACGAACCCATGGCGATGCCGAGCGTCAGGCACATCCAGGCCGCAAGCGTCCACGGCCGCACCCAGCGCGCCCAGGCGGCATCGATGCGGCCTTCGATCAGGGCGGCGATGGCGAAGGAAAACGAGATCGAGAAGCCGACATAGCCGAGGTAGAGCAGCGGCGGATGCACCGCGAGGCCGAAGTCCTGAAGGATCGGGTTGAGGTCGCGGCCCTCGAACGGCGCGTGCGGAATGCGCAGAAACGGATTCGAGGTGCCGAGAATGAACAGATAGAACGCAGCCGCGATCCACGACTGCACCGCCAGCACGTTGGCCTTGAGCGTCGCCGGCAGGTTGCCGCCGAAGGCCGCGACCAGCGCGCCGAACAGCGCGAGGATGAGGACCCAGAGCAGCATCGAGCCCTCGTGGTTCCCCCACACGCTGGTGAACTTGTAGATCAGCGGCATCGCCGAGTGCGAGTTCTCGAACACATTGAGGACCGAGAAGTCGGAGGCGACGTAGCTTGCGGTCAGCGCGGCAAACGAAACGGCGACGAAGGCGAACTGCATCAGCGCCGTCGGTCCCGCGACGCCGATCAGCGTGTCGTCGCGCAGCCGCGCGCCAAGCAAGGGCACGCAGGCCTGGATCAACGCAAGCCCCAGCGCCAGCACCAGCGCGTAGTGACCGATCTCGGCGATCATTTCTTCTTCTCGTAGTCCTCTTTCCAGTGGCCCTGCTTCTTCAGCGCGTCGGCCACCTCCTTCGGCATGTACTTCTCGTCGTGCTTGGCGAGCACGGAGTCGGCCTTGAACGCGCCGCCCGGCTCAAGCGTGCCTTCGGTGATCACGCCCTGCCCTTCGCGGAACAGGTCGGGCAGGATGCCCTGGTAGCGAACGGCAATCGCCCGGTTGCCGTCGGTCACCTCGAAGCGCACGGCAAGCTTTTCGCCACGCTCGAGCGTGCCGGGCTTGACGAGGCCGCCGAGCCGGATGCGGCTGCCGGGCTGGATGTTCTTCTCCACCACGTCGGACGGCGAATTGAAGAACACGATGGAATCCTTCAGCGCCGTCAGCACCAGCACGGCGGCGAGCGCCAGCACACCGAGACTGCTACCGATCAGAACGAGACGCCGCTGCTTGCGAGTCATGCCTTAACCTTCGAGCCCCAGCCCTTTGATCGCCTCGTCCAGACGCCGCAGGCCGTCGGCATTGCCTTCCAGCGCGCGCCGCGCCTCGCCCGCCGATGCGCGCGCCTGCTCCTTGTCGCCGAGCACCATATAGGCGCGAAGCAGGCGCAACCAGCCGTCGACGTCGGTGCCGTCCTGCTTGAGGCGCTCGGCCAGGCGGGCGACCATGCCGCGCACCATCGTCTCGCGCTGCTCGGGCGACATCTGGCCCGCGGCGGCGACATCTGCGGCGCTCGGGCCCGGCGTTTCCGGTGCGGCCTGATTGGGGCGGGCTTGCGGCACCGAGGCATCGGGATCAACCCGCAACAGCGACTCGCGGACAAATCCGATCCAGGCGGCATCCTCCGGCGCGCCGGACAGGAGCTTGTTCCAGACCCCGGCGGCATCCTTCGGCCGGCCGTCCTGCTCGGCGGCCAGGCCGGTGAAATAGCGCGAGCGGAAGTCCTCGGGATCGAGCGCAAGCGCGCGGTCGAACGCCGCCCTGGCTTCCGCCGTGACGATGCCGTTCGCCGCCCCGGTCAGCGACTCGCCGAGATCGGCCTCGCGCGCCGCCGTCGATCCCAGGAGCCGCAGCGAATTCCGCCTCGCCTTCACGGCGTCGTCGTAGCGACCGAGCCGCATATAGACCGGACCGATCACCTCCCAGCCCCGGCCATCCTCGGGATTGGCCTCGAGATGGGCTTCGACGCGGCCGACCAGATCGGCGACGGAGCGCTGCTCGGGCGGCAGGTCGCGCCGCGCCGCTTGCGGCTGGCCCGGCAGGTCCGGCGAGCCCAGCGTCAGATAGAGACCGGCGGCACCGAGCGGCAGCAGCAACGGCGCCAGGAGCGCCACGGCGCGCCGTCGCCACCCCGCGCTCTGCTGCGGCGCGGACGCAGCAACATCGGCCGCCGCGAGCAACCGCCGCGACACCTCGAGCCGCGCGGCCTCCGCCTCGGCCTCGCCGATCAGTCCTGCGGCGCGGTCGCGCTCGATCTCGTCGAGCTGGTCGCGGTAGACCGCGACGTCGCTGCCGGCCGGGAGCGGCGCGCGGCGCGACAGCGGCCAAAGCACGGCGAAAATCGCCGCCGCCGTCATCAGCGCCATGATCAACCAGAGCGTCATGGCCGAGGGTTTACATCAGGGTCGCCGCGGGCAAAATACAATTCGGCTGGGCAGGTCCATGGGGCCGCGCCAGGGGGCTAAAATGATCGTGACCATCGTGACGTTTCAGCTTGCCAAGCCCGCGACGCTCGCCGAAATCACCAAAACGTGTGCCTAGCCACCTGAACAAAAGCCGAGTCGTGGTGCGGGCGAAGGGAATCCAACCCTCGTATGAAGCTCGGGAAGCTTCTGTTCAGTTGTCCCAGACAGGCATGATTTTTTCTGTGCAGAATAATCGGCATCCCTTGGAGTGGCGCGGTTTTCCACGCTTCCGACCAGCCCCCCTTGATCCCACCCGCTTCACAAACGATGTTGTTCGGCCTGATCGCTGATCGGTATTCCATTCTCTCGGCCCCGGCTCGCCGCTGACCCGGTTCGCTTGTCGTGCGACGCCACTGGAAATGGCCACGTCAGCGCACCCCGCCTGCAACGCTTGACTTTGCCGGCGCTCGTCCTAGGTCAGATACATGAACACGCTGACGCAAATACCGTTATTTCGCGCGGGTATTCTACAAGCTGGCACGTAGCCCGGACGGCTTCGTGCCGGCCGGGCCTGTCGCTTCATCCTGATCCAATCATCGCTCGTGCACGCATGCTGCGTAAACAACGCAGCTTGAGGCGTATTGAGCACAGCGCGCAGGAACAGTCGCATGCTGCTGAGTGCAACCGTGATCGTACTGGCTCTTTGGTTGGCGTTCGTGTGGTTTTGTGATCCCGACGGCTTTCGGGCCGCCCGAAGCACCAAGCCGCGCGCGAAGTCGAATTGAACTTGCAAGCCGCAACCTCAAGCAGAGAAGGTCCCATGTATCGAGCTTATTTCGGCACGCCGCAATGCGGCATCCCCGGCCCCTTGGAAAAGGAGCGATGGCCTTCAAGGTCGTTCTCAGACTTGGGAGAAGCTCTGTTTTGGGCCGAACGCGTGGCAAAGCGAGGAACGGTCGTCGTGGCGATTGACGGAGATGACGGGACGCAATTGCGCAGGACCGACATCGCGTCGCAGATCGGTCGTTCTCTGGCGTAAGCCGGTCGTGGCCGCGCCGCGCCTCGTCGCGGGATGCTCCATACACGAGAACTCGAATGCGGGTGGCCTGTGAATCAGGCTGAAGATCAATGTCACGAATTCGAATGGCCGAGCTCATCACTCCAGACCGGATCCTGCCGGTGCTGAATGCGGCCGACAAGGACCGGGCGATCGACAAGCTTTGTCGCTTTGCAGCGGCGCGAGCCGGCTTGGACGGCGAGCTTGTCCGACGAGCCGTACTGGCCCGCGAGGATTTGACGACATTCGGAGTGGGCCGCGGCATCGCAATTCCGCACGGCACCGTGCCGGGCATGTCAAAACCGCTTGGCGCATTGGCCCGATTGAAACGGCCCGTCGACTTCGGCGCGGCTGACGGCCGCGCAGCGGATCTGGTCTTCCTGCTCCTCGCTCCGGAAAGCGACGCCAGCATCCTCTTACGTGCGCTGTCCTGCGTGGCCCGGCGCTTGCGGGACCGCGAAGTCGTCAAGCGCCTGCGCGCGGAAACCGGTGCCGAGGCCGCACATGTGATCCTGACGAGCGATTCCTGGCGCGGACATGACCCGCATCCCGACCGGAAGCACGCCGCCTAGTAGCTCGTCACAGTGATTTTGACTCTTTGGGAGTGTCTGGATAAGCGCGGCCGATTTTGGCTCGGGCTTTAT
>JAIESI010000320.1 GCA_019746135.1 Xanthobacteraceae bacterium | reverse complement strand
TTGGCAGCCTAACCACGGCAGAGGCTCCACTTAACGACGCGGAAAATCTGTTCAGATAACCGGGGCCACCTCATTTGACCGCGCGTGTGTCTGCCACCACAACGACGAATGTGAGCACGTAGGCGCACGAGTCGAAGTCAGTCGAAATCCTTTTGTTTGGAAATTTATCGCGCAAGATTTCCAACGTTTTCGGGTCGTCTGAATGATCGATCTTGAAGATGTGGTTTCCGATCTTTTTATTCAGCGTTAAGCAATCGATCTTGTCCAAATCGACCCCATCGCCCCAGATAATTTGAGACGACACTACGGTAAGCTCCCTAACAGCCGCGTTGACTGACAACGACAGCAGACCGAGCGAAATGACAATCGCACCCATTGCTGACGGCCGTGAAGCCAAGACCAGATCACTCATATATCTTGCGAAGCGGGTCATGTTGCTGCGTCGCCGGGTTGTGTCGCTTCGTCTTAGGTCGATCCACCTAGCGCCCAGTTAATTGCGGTACTGGGATTGTAACGGGATGGTTGATGGTCTTGGGTGCTGTCTTGTCGGCTTCTGGCACATCGCGTCATTCGGTTCCGCGCAGCTATTGTGTCGCTTTCGGAGTGAAACGGACATCAACCCGTGAGTACACACCCTGAGGCCTGATCCAACTCACATCCCGCATCAGGTGCGGGACAGGCTTTTCGGGATCATGCCCTAGGTCAGCGCGCGGAAGCGGGCAGCGCGGGGCGGAGCACGAGCGCGAGCGGCAGCGTCAGCAGACACACGCCGGCAACGACCATCAGCGCGGTCTGCGGGCTGGTCGCATCGCCGACCAGACCGTAAAGCGCCGGCGACACCGCGCCGGCGCCGATCGTGCCGGTGTAGAAGATGCCGAACATCCGCGTGCGCCTGGCCGGCTCCACCAGCTCCGGCACCGAGCCGTACAGCACCGACGACGTGCCGTTGAGCATGATGCCGATCACCGGCAGCACGATGAGCGCCGCTTCGAGCGGCAAGGGCAGCAGCGAGAGGATGCCGAGCGTGGTCAGGCCCTCGGTCAGGCACACCGTGCCGATCACGCCGATGCGCGCACCGATGAAGGCGCAGACGAGCTTGCCGACGGCGCCACCGGCGAACACCAGCGTCAGCGCGAGGCCCACCGTCGGCAGGCTCGCGCCCTTGGCGATCAGGATGAACGGCAGGAAGATCAGGAAGCCCATGCGGGTGGCGCTGTCGACCATGCCGATGGCGAGCAGCAGCGGAAAGCCGGTGCGGCTCCTGGGTGCGCTCGCGGCGATCGCCTCGGCCTTGGCTTCGCCCGCGGGCGATGCCGGAACATCCGCCGGAAACCGCGGCGCAAGGACGTAGATCGCAACCGCCACCACGATGCCGAGCATGCCGATGAACGCGACGGTCGGCTGCCACGGCAGAACCACCAGCATCAGCGAAGCGAGCGCCGGCACCGACATCTTGCCGATGTCGCCCGCAAAATTGTAGGTGCCGAGCGCCTTCATCGCCCGCGGCCCGGCATAGGCGCGCGCGACCAGCGCCGACGCCAGGGGATGCTGCGTGCTGGACCCCACGCCGCCGATCAGGAGCGCGATCACCAGCGTCCAGAAGCCCACGCTCGCACCCGCGACCAGATAGCCGATCCCGGACAACGCCGTGCCCGCTGCCAGCACCAGCGGCACGCCGAGCCGCTCCGAAAGGAACGCAGAGGGAATTTGCAGGCTCGCCATCGTGCCGGAGTAGCAGGTGCGGAGCAGCCCGAGCGCCGCGTAGCCGATGCCGAACTCGGCCTGCCACAACGGCAGCATCACGTAGATCAGGTCGGTGTAGCCGTCGTGCAGCACATGGGCGCCGGAGGCGACGCCGAGTGCGCGGCGCTCGTCTGCTTTGGCCACGGCCGCGCCGGACGCATCGCCCGCCGCCTGGCCTGCCGCGCTCATGCGGTGGCTTTGGCGGTGCGGCGCTCGATGAACGCCACGCTGACGAAGGAGATCACCGGCTCCCCCTTCTGGTTGACGCCCGTATTGCGGATCGACATTAAACCCCAACCGGGGCGGCTGTTGGAAGCGCGCTTGTCGACGATTTCGGTCGAATAGGTGACGGTGTCGCCGGCATAGACCGGCTTGAGCCATTTCAATTCGCGGAAGCCCGGCGACGGCCCGAGCGACGCCACCGCCTCGCCGCGGCCGCGCCGCGCCTCGTCCTCGCGGCGCTGATGGTCCACCATCAGCCGCATCCAGACCGACGCCGTGTGCCAGCCCGAAGCGCAGAGCGCGCCGAAGTGCGAGCGCGCCGCCGCCGCTTCGTCAAGGTGAAACGGCTGCGGATCGTATTTGCGCGCGAACCGCTTGATGTCGTCGGCCGTGAACGTGTGCACGCCAAGCTCAGCGCGCTCGCCGATGGCGATATCCTCGAAGAACTTCATGGCACGGGCGCGGCGCGCCGCCGCTCCATCATCAGCGAGGTGGCAAGCGTCATCACCCGCGCGCCGGAGTCGTTGAAGATCTCGAAGTCGAGCTTGACGAAGCCCATGTCGGGCCGGCTCTTTGAAACGCGTGCGTCGGCGACCGTGGCGCGCAGGTGCAAGTCGTCGTCGGGGCGGATCGGCTCGAGCCACCTCACCTCGTCGACGCCCGGCGCGCCCATCGAGGCGGACCGGCCGACGAAAGCATCGACCGACATCCGCATCAGGATGCAGCACGCGTACCAGCCCGACGCGCTCAAGCCCCGCATCATGGTGTCCTTCGCCGCCGCCTCGTCGAGGTGCATCGGCTGTGGATCAAATTCGGCGGCAAAGCCGATCATCTCCTCGCGCGGCACGCGGCGCGGCCCATGCTTGAACACGCGGCCGGGGGCGAAATCCTCGAAATAAAGCTTGGACACCGGGGCTGGATTTCCGACTGGGACAGACCTGCCGCTTCTATCATCCACAAGCGACGCTGTCCCGTTGTTGCCGCCGCAATAACGGCGCGAATCGGACATGATCGTTCGGAATTGCTAGATTTGCGGTAGAAGCTTCCCGGGCGACAGGAGGATTTATGTTCAGCTTCAGAGACCTGTTTCAGTGGGAGCGCTTTGTCACGCCATCGATTATCAAGCTGTTCTTCTGGCTCGCCGTCGGCATTGTCATCCTGTTCGGGCTGTCCGGCATCGCCTCCGCATTCAAGATGATGACCGCCAACCCCGGCGCCGGCATCCTGATGCTGCTCGCCGCCATCCTCGGCGTGGGCTGCGGGGTGATCTTCGCCCGCATCGCCTCGGAGTTCATCCTGATCGTCTTCCGCATCAACGAGCATCTCGGCGCGCTGCGCGGGCGCGGGGAGATTTAGCTGCGGACGTCGTCCTCCATCAGCCCGAGAAAGCGTAGGGTGGGCAAAGCCGCCAACGGGTCCGCGCCGCCAGCGCGTTTACGCGCGTCTTCGACGCGCTATGGCGCGGCCCGATGACAGGCTCCGCGGCGTGCCCACGTCTTCGCGCCGGGCAAGAATGCGTGGGCCCGGCGCTGACGCGCCTTGGCCCACCCTACAACGGACTACGACCGAAAGGGATTTGAAGCGGCCTACGTCGCGAAGCGGAAGTGCATCACGTCGCCGTCGGCGACGACGTATTCCTTGCCTTCCAGCCGCAAGCGGCCCGCATCACGGGCGCCGGCCTCGCCGCCGTACTTCACATAGTCGTCAAACGAGATCGTCTCGGCGCGGATGAAGCCGCGCTCGAAGTCGGTGTGGATCACGCCCGCGGCCTGCGGGCCCTTGGTGCCCTTGGTGATGGTCCAGGCGCGCGCCTCCTTCGGGCCCGCGGTGAAGTAGGTCACGAGATGCAGGAGGTCGTAGCCGGCGCGGATCAGCCGGTCGAGGCCGGTTTCCTGCAGGCCGAGATCGGCGAGGAAATGCTCCCGCTCCTCGGCCGGCAGCGCCGCGATCTCCGATTCGATCTTGGCCGAGATCACCACGCAGCCTGCGCCCTCGGCCTTGGCCCGCGCCTCGACCTTCTGCGACAGCTCGTTGCCGGTCGCGGCCGAGCTTTCCTCGACGTTGCAGACATAAAGAACCGGCAAGGAGGTCAGGAGGCCGAGCTGGTGAAACATGTTCTCCTGCTCAGGCTTGCGTTCAACGAAGCGCGCGGGCTTGCCGTCGCGCAGGAGCTTCAACGCAGCCTTGATCAGCTCGAGCATTTCCTTGGCTTCTTTCGCTTCCTCGCCCTGCCCCTTGGCCTTCTTCTCGAGGTTGTCGACGCGCTTCTCCAGGCTGTCGAGGTCGGCGAGCATCAGCTCGGTCTCGATGGTCTCGATGTCGGCGGTCGGATCGATGCGGCCCTCGACGTGGGTGACGTCATCGTCCTTGAAGCAGCGCACGACATGGGCGATGGCATCGACCTCGCGGATGTTGGCGAGGAACTGATTGCCGAGCCCCTCGCCCTTCGACGCGCCCTTCACCAGCCCGGCGATATCGACGAACGACAGCCGCGTCGGCAGTATCTCCGCGGACCCGGCAAGCTTTGCCAGCACCTCGAGCCGCGGATCGGGCACCGCCACCTCGCCGACGTTCGGCTCGATGGTGCAGAACGGATAGTTCGCCGCCTGCGCCGCCGCCGTCTGCGTCAATGCATTGAAGAGCGTCGACTTGCCGACGTTCGGCATGCCGACGATGCCGCATTTGAAACCCATGATTTCTCTTGCCTATCCGTCGTTACTTTGCGCCCTTGCCATCGACCTCGGGGCCGAAGCCCTTGGCGTCCATCGCCAGGTGCACCTTGTTCTGAAACGTCGAATCCTGACCGCGCGCCAGCAGATCCGCGTTGTCGGCGATGATGTCGATCAGCGCCTCGACCCACGGCCGTTCGCTTTTGGCGAAGTCGCTCAGCACATAGCCGTGCACCAGCTCCTTCACGCCGGGATGGCCGATGCCGATCCGCACCCGCCGGTAGTCGTTGCCGATGTGCTCGGTGACCGAGCGAAGCCCGTTGTGCCCGGCGATCCCGCCGCCCGCCTTCACCCGCACCTTGGCCGGCGGCAGGTCGAGCTCATCGTGAAACACCACGACCTGGGAAACGTCGAGCTTGTAGAAATGCATCGCCTCGCCGACCGCGCGCCCCGACTCGTTCATGTAGGTGCCGGGCAGCAGAAGCTGCACCCGCTCGCCGCCGATCGGCCCCTCGGTCGCGACGCCCTGGAAACGCCTGCGCCACGGCGGCAAGCCGTGGCGCTTGGCGATGGCCTCGACAACCATGAAGCCGACGTTGTGGCGGTGGCCGGCATGTTTCGCGCCGGGATTTCCGAGCCCGACGAAAAGCAGCATGCCCGACTATCCAATTGGAGCCTGGCCCGGCAGTCCGGACCAGGCTCGCTTGCCCGTTTGGAGCCTGGCCCGGCAGTCCGTGCCAGGCTCGCTTGCCCGTTTGGAGCCTGACCCGGAAAGCCAGGTCAGGCTCGCTTGCGTTACTTCTTCGGCGCGGCAGCACCGCCGGCCGGAGCACCCGCGGCGGGAGCAGCACCCGCGGCAGGAGCGGCGCCGGCAGCCGGAGCGGCAGCAGCGCCCTCGGCAGGAGCTGCACCGGCTTCGGTCGCGGCCGCAGCGGCCGTCGCCGCAGCAGCGGCAGCCTCGGCGGCCTGACGCTGCTCTTCGAGGTAGCCCGACGGCGGCACGACCGTGACCAGGGTCAGGTCGAAGCGCGACACCGGCTTCACGCCCGCCGGCAATTTCACGTCGCTCAGGTGCTTCGAGTGGCTGATCTCGAGTTCGGAGATGTCGACCTCGATGTGCTCCGGGATCTCCTCCGGCTTCACCATGACTTCGATGGTGTGGGCGGCCATGTTGACCGTGCCGCCGCGCTTCACGCCCGGCGACTTGTCGGCGCCGGTGACGTGCACCGGAATGGCGACGCGGATGGTCGCGCCCGCGCCGATCCGCATGAAGTCGACATGCAGCGGATTGTCGCGCACCGGATCGAGCTGGAAGTCGCGCGGGATCACGCGGTGCTTCTGCCCGTCGAGATCGAGGTCGTACACCGTGGCCAGGAACCGGCCGGCATAGATCTTCTGCCGCAGGTCGCTGTAGTCGAGCGAGATGGTGAGGGGGGGCTTGTTATCGCCGTAGATAACACCGGGCACTTTTCCAGCGCGACGTTCCGAGCGGGCGGCCCCCTTGCCTGCCCGCGGACGCGCCGTCGCCTTGATTTCCTTGACGGTCGCCATGACTAAACCTTTCGAGGTGTTTCAGCTTTGAATTTGCTGGGTTTTCCGGTCGCGGCATGCCTCCAGGGGTGCTGGAGCCGCGAACCGGCGGCTGTATAGCCGCGCCGGGCGTCAAAAACAAGGAAACCGGCCAAAATCGGCCGGCGGTTCGGCCCTGCGACCGGGAAGGCCCGTTAACCGCTCGCGGACGGGCCCGCCGCCTTGGCCTCGAGCGCGGCGATCCGGGCCTTCAGCGCCTCGTTTTCCTCGCGGGCGAGGCGGGCCATCTCCCGGACGGCCTCGAACTCGTCGCGCCGGACCACGTCGAGATCGCTGAGGATCCGCTCGGCCTGGGTGCGCATGAGCGTGTCGAACTCGCGCCGCACCCCCTGGGCGACCCCCGCCGCATCGTTCATCAGCCGGGCGGCTTCATCGAAGAACCGGTTGCTGGTCTGGGTCATCGGCGTCTCCGGGCTGATTTGGACGGGGCGAACCCCAAGGCAGAGCCACCAGACAATGGCGATGGCCCGGCGGCGCTGCAAGAGCCGCAACAACGGGCTGCAACAATCCGCATGTAAAATGCGGCCGCATTGAACCGGGCGACCAGGCGCCGCGACCAACGGATGCGTGAAAACCGCCTGCAGACGCCGCCATGCCGACCCGCGATCAAATCCATCCGATTTTGGCAACGCTGACCGCGGCCCTCCTGCTGCCCGGCGCGGCTGCCCCCGCCCGCGCCCACATCATTCCGGTCGCCGACCTCATTCGCGGCATCACCGTGACGCAGGCGCAGTGCGCGGCGCTGCCCCAGGCGGTCTGGCTCAACGGCTCGGGTCGCGAGTTCATGGGCCGCGAGTTCATGGGCCGCGAATTCTGCATCCGTTACTACCTGTCGACCGCGGGCGGCGAAGGCGCGCGCCCGGCGGTGTTCCTGCAGGGCGACCGGCTCGGAAAGCTCAATCTTCGAACCGGCGAATACACCTCGAGCGGCCGCGACAAGGACATCGACACCGATGACTTTGTCCGGGCGGCGGAGGCCCTGTCCAGGCAAACCAAAGGCCCGGCGATCTATCTGGCGCGCCCCGGCCTCGACGGCTCATCCGGCGACCACCGCATCCGCCACAGCGTGCTGGAATTGAACGTCACCAATGCGGCGCTCGACGCGATCAAGCGGCGCCACCGCTTCGACGGCTTCCACCTGATCGGACAATCCGGCGGCTCGATCCTGGTCGGCGGCATGCTGGCGCTGCGCTCCGACGTCGGCTGCGCGGTGATCGGCTCCGGCCGCCTCGCGAACGACCGGCCCACGCGTCCGGCAGCCGATCCGGCCACGGAATTTTTCAACGTCGCCGATGCGGTTTCCGAGATCGCCCAAAGGCGCGCGGCGCGCATCCTGGTGGTGACCGATCCGCTCGACAAGAAGGTGCCCGAGCCGACCCAGACCAATTTCGTCCGCATGCTGCGGCAGGCCGGCGGACAGGCCGAGCAGATCCTGGTGCAGGCGACGGACGACGACCGTCACGGTGTGGTGGCCTATTCGCGGACCACCGCCGCAGGCTGCATCCGTGGCGCCAGCACCGACGAGATCGCGCGCGAACTTTACGTGCAGGTCCAGAAGCGGCTGGCCGCCAAGGCCGCGACACAGCCGCAGACGGCGGCGACAGCCGCCACTTTGGCCGCCGCGCCGGCCAGCGCGATGGCCGCACAATCGGCGGGGCGGTAGTTCTCGCGCCTTGACTTCGCCGCGTTCCTCGCTGCATCAGGGGTTGGCCATTTCCCGGCATCAGCGCTGGCGAACCTCATCGATGCCCTTCCTCGTCCTGCCGTTTCCGGCCTTCGACCCCATCCTGGTCTCGATCGGCCCGTTCGCGATCCGCTGGTACGCGCTGTCCTATATCGCCGGCATCCTGCTCGGCTGGTTCTATGCGCGGAGGCTCATTCAGAACGAGCGGCTGTGGGGCGGACCTGCGCCGCTCACTGCCACCGACTTCGACGACTTCGTGCTGTGGGTGACGCTCGGCATCATCCTCGGCGGCCGCACCGGCTATGTGCTGTTCTACAATCCCGCGCATTTCCTCGAGCACCCGCTCGAGGTGTTTCAGCTCTGGCAGGGCGGCATGTCGTTCCACGGCGGCTTCATCGGCTGCGTGCTCGCCGTCGTGCTGTTCGCCAGGAGCCGCGGTATCTCGATCCTGTCGCTCGGCGATCTCACCTGCGCCGCCGGCACCATCGGCCTGCTGCTCGGCCGCATCGCCAACTTCATCAACGGCGAGCTTTGGGGTCGCACCAGCGACGTGCCGTGGGCTATGGTGTTTCCGCATGCCGGACCGCTGCCGCGGCATCCGAGCCAGCTCTACGAGGCGGCCCTGGAAGGGCTGGTGCTGGGCGTGGTGCTCTGGTTCTGCATGCGGGCCGGCGCGCTCAAGCGGCCGGGCCTGGTGATCGGCCTGTTTGCCGTCGGCTATTCGATCGCGCGGATCATCTGCGAATTTTTCCGCGAGCCCGATCCGCAACTGGGCTTCCTCTGGGGTGGACTGACCATGGGCATGCTGCTGTCGGTGCCGCTGATGCTCACGGGCTTCGCCTTCATCGCCGCGGCGATGAAGCGTCCGGCGCTGCGGCAGCCGGCCTGAGCCAGCGCGGGAGCGGATCATGGCGCAGTCGCCGCTCGAGATCGAAATCCGAAAGCGCATCAGGCTCGCCGGCCCGATGCCGGTGCGGCAGTTCATGACGCTCTGCCTCACCCATCCCGACCACGGCTACTACACGACCCGCGACCCGTTCGGCGTGGCCGGCGATTTCATCACCTCGCCCGAGATGAGCCAGGTGTTCGGCGAGCTGGTCGGGCTGTGGGCCGCCTCGGCATGGCAGCAGATGGGCCAGCCGGAAAACGTCCGGCTGGTCGAGCTCGGGCCGGGCCGCGGCACCATGATGCTCGACGCGTTGCGCGCGGCGCAGGCGGTGCCGGCGTTCCGCGCGGCGATCGTGGTGCATCTGGTCGAGGTCAATCCGAAGCTCCGCGAGAAGCAGCAGCAGGCGCTCGGCACCGTCGACGTGCCGTCGATGTGGCACGAGACGTTCGAGGAGGTGCCGGACGGCCCCGCGATCATCCTCGCCAACGAGTTCTTCGACGCGCTGCCGATCAACCAGGCGATCAAGCAGTTCAACGGCTGGTACGAGCGCGTCATCGAGATCGACGGCAACGACAACCTGACGTTCGGCATTGCGAGCGAAGTGATCCCGCTGTTCGACCAGCTCGTGCCCGCGGCGGTGCGCGACGCGCCGGTCGGCGCGATCTACGAATGGCGCACCGACAACCTCGCGCTCGGCATCGGCCAGCGCGTCGTGCGCCAGGGCGGCGCGGCGCTGATCGTCGACTACGGCCACACCAAGAGCGCGGCCGGCGAGACCTTGCAGGCGGTCGGCGGGCACAGCTTCGTCGATCCGCTCACGTCGCCCGGCGAGGTCGATCTCACCGCGCATGTCGACTTCGAGGCGATCTTGCTCGCCGCCGAAAGCATGGGGGCGCGGATTCACGGTCCGGTCGATCAGGCGCGGCTGTTGCGCAACCTCGGCATCGACAAGCGCGCCGCGGCGCTGAAGGCCTATGCTTCGCCGGAGAAGGCCAACGAGATCGACGAGGCCTGCAAGCGGCTCCTGGGCGAAAACCGCACCGGCATGGGCAAGCTGTTCAAGGCGATCGCCATCAGCCATCCGGACCTGGTGCCGAATTCGGGTCCGATGCCGGGCTTCGAATCCTGAGTGCGGCGCCAAATCCCGCCGAATCTTTGCCTTCCTGCGACCGACCATGCCTGTCGCGCCGACCGACTTGGTGTCGTAGGAATGGTTGTGCTCGGCGACATTCGGTGTTCACAACGAGATGCACTTGTGTGCTGGCCAGCCTTGTCGACCGTCCGCGTGCATCAGGTGCGATCCTGCCAACGCTGAAACACTGCGACCGACATCGTGATAAGCAGAACCCAAAAGACAATGCCACCCGACGCCCAAAGATATCCGGCGGCTGTCGACCCATCGACAAAGGCCAGGATCGACTTCACGGACCAGGTGGCGGGGGATGCCAGCAGGAGCTGCGCATACCACGTGTCTTGCGGGATGAAGAGATAGAGCGTGGCGATCTGCACATAGAGGTTGAGGGCCTTGAACAGACCGAGCGCCTGCACCTTGTCGCGTGATAGCGCCGGCACAGTGATTGTGGTCCAGACGCTGGCGAGCGACAACGCCAGCAGCGGCGGCAGCCACTGCATGAGCGGCAGCGCAATCATGCGCGTCACCAACACCATTACAAGCCCGTAGGACAGGACGAAGAGAACGCACATCGCCATGCGCACGGCGAGTGCATGGCTCCGTCGCAGGGGCGAGACACGGAGCGCCCGCTCGACGCCGCTATCCATCTCATCGACGATCAGCACCGCAGAGAGGTAGCCCACGCCAGGCATATAGCCGAGCAACAGCACGAGCTGGATATTGATCCACCAATCGGGGAAATAGCCGAAGGCGCGCACGACGGCGGCGATGGCCACCATCAGCAACATCAGCCCGATGACGTTGCGCAGCACCTGATCGCGCCGGATGCTGGCGAGATCGTGGGTGGCCAGGCTCAGAAACGGAGACATGGCAGGCTTCCTAGCTGCCCACATGGCCGATCGTACGGGCGTGCAGCGCGAGCGCCCAGCGAAAGAGGACAGTGCTCAGAAAAGCCATATAGCCGAAGGCGTAGATCATCTCGACGAGGGTGACGGCGGACGGATCGGCTGCCCAGAGCAGCGCTCGCAGCATGGCGTGCCCAGGATTGATCCCGAACAGCAGCCAGGCGAGCCAGCCTTCGATAGCTCCGAAGTGCACGAGAAAGGGCAGATACAGCACGACGGAAACCGGAAAGGCGCGCGCAATGAGATGGTTCAGCGAATTGGCCGTTGCGACCATGACCAGGCCGCCGAGCACACCAAGAACGCCGGTAAAGGTGAGCGCCAACGCCATCCGCAGCAACAGGCCCGTTGAGGGCGGCCAAGTAGCGACGGTGACAATGGCGAGCCCCCCTGCAATGGTCAGCACCGCGAAGGTCATGAGTTTTGAAATGACATAGTCAGCGGGCGAAGCAGGCGTGACGGCGAGCACGGGCGGCGTGTTCTGCGATCGCTCGAGCAGCACCAGGCCCGCGACGAATCCGGCACCCACAACGGCCGGGTCGAGATAGAGAATCCCGGTGATCACCGTAGCCGGCGCATTGTCCGGCAAAAGCGCCACCGCGACCGCAAATACGCCGGTCGTGACGGCCGTGAAGAAATAGATGCGCTCCCGGGCCTGCACGCGGACGTCCCAGAGCATCAACCGCAAGAGGAGTGCCGCGTTCACGCTGCTTCCTCCGCAAGGCCGAGCGAAGCGCCGGTCACGTCGCTGAATACCTGGTCGAGGCTTGCTTCCTGGCTATGCAACGTGCGCACGGCGCCTGCCCTGAGGATCGCATGGAACTGTGCATGGTCAGCGAGTCCTTCGAGCGGAAATTCCTCGGTCTCAACCCGGTCGCGGCCGTGGGTGATCCGGACGGTGCGCCGACCGTATTTCGCCTTGAGCGCCTCGGGTGCATCGAGTGCCGCGAACCGTCCGGCGACCATGAAGGAAACGCGGTCACAAAGCTGGTCGACATCGTTCATGTTGTGCGTGGTGAGCACGATCGTCTTACCCGCGTCGCGGAGGTCCGCGATCATGCGTTTAATGGTGCGGGCGTTGACCGGATCGAGGCCGGCCGTCGGCTCGTCGAGGAACAGGATTTCGGGATCGTGCTGGATCGCGCGCACGAAGCTGAGGCGCATGCGCATGCCTTTGGAGAAGGTTTCCACCTTCTTGTGCGCAGCGTTCTCAAGCCCGACCAGCGCCAGCAATTCCAGCGGATCGCGGCTCTTCCGCGTGTAGAGGGATGCAAAGAACCCGAGGTTCTCGACCGCAGTGAACTTGACGTAGTGATTGGGCAATTCGAACCCGACGCCGATGATCTCGAAATAATCCTGCCCCCAGGCTGCAAGCGGCTTGCCGAGCACTTCGACGGTGCCGTCGAAACGCCGCTGCTGGCGCGTCAACAGCCTCTGCAAGGTACTCTTGCCTGCCCCCGAAGGGCCGAGCAGGCCGAAGATCTCTCCGCGCGTGACTGAGAAGCTCACGCCGTCGACGGCAGGCCTATCCTGTCCGTGGTAGCGGAAGGCCAAATCTTCGACGCGGATGGTGCACGACGCTGCCTCCCAGAGGTGCCGTTGCTCCGACGATGCTGCCGCAGCCATTGGGAACTCCTTTGCGGGTAAGCTCCCCGCGTCGGAGATTTGCGCCGCGGATTATCGATCTCTATAATTCAAACCGACGGTCGGTTTCAAGTGGAAGAACTCATGGCTGGATGGGTGAAGAAGAAGGCCGATATCCGGCGCGGCGAGCTGCTCGATAGCGCGCAGGCTCTGTTCTTCAGCAAGGGCTATGAGGCGACCACCGTCGCCGACATCATGGAACGGGCGGGCGTGTCCAAGGGCGGCTTCTATCACCACTTCGCCGCCAAAGAGGATCTGCTCGAAGCGCTGGGCGAACGGATGGCGGCCGAAGCCGTGGTGCGCCTTCAGCCGACCCTCGACGAAGCGGGGCTTGACGCCGTAGCCCGCATGAACGCGGCTCTCTCACAAGCCCGTCGCTTCAAGGTGGAGGATGCTACGGCGATCCGTGCCGCCTTTGATACTGTTTTCAAGCCCGAGAACATCGTGCTTTACCACCGCCTCAACAGGGCGGTGGGCAAGGTCATGCTGCCACTCTTCACCACTATTCTAGCGCAGGGGAAGGCTGAGGGCCGGTTCCGCATCGACGATCCGGCGACGACTGCCGAGATCATCATGCAACTCGGCGCCTCGACGCACGACGCAGTGGCGCGCGCCATCGAAGCGTCCGGTACGTCGCACGCCGAAGAAGCGGCGGCCGCGCTCGACGAGCGCCTGCGCCAACAGGGAATCGCAATCGACCGTATTCTGGGTCTGCCAGATGGCACGATCGTCTTCTCCGAGCCGGGATTCGCCAAGGCCGTGATGTCTGCGCCCGCTGTGCGTGGAAGCTGATCGAATCGACCACGATTTGGCTGTTGCGAAGGCTTCAGTTCATCCAACGATGGTTTTCCATTGCCACAGAACCAAAACGCCATCATTGATCTGCGTCAGAACTGCCTAGCCGGAACCCGCATGCTGCAAGCGCGCTCGCTGTCCGCCCTGCCCGGCATCCGCCACGCCTTCTTCACGCGCGCCGGCGGCGTATCCGACGGCCTCTATGAAAGCCTGAACGGCGGGATCGGCTCGGACGATTCGCCGGTGAAAGTTGCCGAGAACCGGGCGCGGATGGCGGCGGCGATCGGCGTGCGGCCGGAGAACTTTCTCAGCGTCTATCAGATCCATTCGCCGAACGTCGTTGTCGCCGATGCGCCGTGGCCCGCAGCCGACCGGCCGCGCGCCGATGCCATCGTGACCAGGAGGCCGGGGCTCGGCATCGGCATCGGCACCGCCGATTGCGGGCCGGTGCTGTTCGCCGATCCTGACGCGCGCGTGATCGGCGCCGCCCATGCCGGCTGGCGCGGCGCGTTCACCGGCGTGCTCGAAGCGACGATCGCCGCGATGGAGAAGCTCGGCGCAAAGCGCGAGCGGATTGCCGCCGCAGCGGGCCCGATGATCAGCCAGCCCAACTATGAAGTCGGCAAAGACCTGATCGACCGCTTCCTCGACGCCGACCAGGACAACGCCCAATACTTCACGCCGGCCGCGCGCGACGGCCATGCGATGTTCGACCTGCCGCGCTACGTGGTCGACCGGCTGAGGCGCGCCGGCGTCGCTCAGGTGGAGGATCTCGCGCTCTGCACCTATGCCGACGAGGCGCAGTTCTATTCCTATCGTCGCGCCACGCATCGCAAGGAGCCCGACTACGGGCGCCACATCAACGCGATCGCGATCGAAGGCTGACGCCAGTCTCTCCGCCGTCATTCCGGGGCGCTCGCGAAGCGAGCGAGCCCGGAATCCATACTCCGCAGCAGTGGTTATGGATTCCGGGTTCACGCGCTTTCGCGTGTGCCCCGGAATGACGGCGCGGAAATCGACTCACAGCCGCAATCGATTCCAGAGCGCCGCGGTGGACCGCCGCGGCAATTGCCGCTACGGTTGCCTCAGGGGCGTGGTCCGGCTGTCGCCATAACAACAAGGCAGCGGGCCCGGGGGTGTCAATGCGGTCCGGTGGAGTCCGGCGCGCGTTCTGCGCGCCGATGCGTTTGTCACGACTGTCCGGTGTCGTTGCCGCGCTGATGCTCGCGGCGCTCGCGGCCGGCTGCTCGTCGCAGCAGGCGGCCCGCTTCGCGTCGCTCAATGCCGCGCCCGGCAACGCCACCATCGCCTTCGAATCGATCGACGGGCCGCCGCCCGAGGTGTTCCGCAAGCTGGTCGCGGCGCTGAACGACGAGGCCGGGGCGCGCCGCGTCGCGGTGGTCTCGCGCAGCGGCCCCGCGACCTACCGGATCCGCGGCTACGTCTCGGCCATGGTCGACCGCGGCAAGACCTCGTTCGCCTGGGTGTGGGACGTCTACGACAGCGACAAGCGCCGGGCGCTCCGCATCACCGGCGAGGAGCCCGGCGCGACGGCGGCGCGCCGCCACGACGCCCGGGCCAAGGACGCCTGGTCCGCGGCCGACGACGAGGTGCTGCGGCGGATCTCCCGGACCGGGATGGAGCGCCTTGCGGCCTTCCTCAATTCGCCGGGCCAGCCGCCTGCAGCCGCGCCGGAGCCGACCCTGCCGGTGCTGGTCGCCGGCCGCGACGACTCGCCGGAGGCGGCGGGCATTTTCCGCATCCTCGGCGGCTCCGGACAGCAGGCCGCGCCGCCCCCCGAGCCGGAGGCAGAGACCCCGAAACCCGCCGCCCAACCGGCCCGGGAAAGGACCCAAGCCAAGCGCCGTTCCGCCGCCGCGACGCCCACCACCCTCGACCAGTGACCCGCCAAGCGGGCCATTCGGCCACCAAAGCCGTTCCCGTTCCTACGGAATCGGCAACGGCTTCAGATTCGTGAGCTGGCCGCATTTTCTACGGCGAACCGCTGCACACTTCGCCGGAAAATGCTCCAGGGCGGAAAAACTTTCGGGACAATGAAACCCCGCATATTGCATGGGCTTGCGGGGCCTTGGTATCACCCTGACCATCCATGTTGCATACACGCCTCGACCCCCGGGAGAGTGCCATGGCGGCCAAGAACGGAGCCATCAAGCTCGTCGCCGGCAACTCGAACCCGAAGCTCGCGGAAGCCATCGCCGGCTATCTCGCGATGCCGCTCGCGCAGGCGGTGGTGCGGCGCTTCGCCGACATGGAGATCTTCGTCGAGATCCAGGAGAACGTGCGCGGCGCCGACGTGTTCGTGGTCCAGTCGACCTCGTTCCCGGCGAACGACCACCTGATGGAATTGCTGATCATCATCGACGCGCTGCGCCGCTCCTCGGCGCGCCGCATCACCGCGGTGATCCCCTATTTCGGCTACGCCCGGCAGGACCGCAAACCCGGCCCGCGCACGCCGATCTCGGCCAAGCTGGTCGCCAATCTGATCACCCACGCGGGCGCCGACCGCGTGCTCACCCTCGACCTGCACGCCGGCCAGATCCAGGGCTTCTTCGACATCCCGACCGACAACCTGTTCGCCTCGCCGGTGATGGTCCGCGACATCAAGGACCACTACAAGCTCGACAACCTGATGGTGGTGTCGCCCGACGTCGGCGGCGTGGTGCGCGCCAGGGGCCTCGCCAAGCGCATCAATGCGCCGCTCGCCATCATCGACAAGCGCCGCGAGCGCGCCGGCGAATCCGAGGTGATGAACGTGATCGGCGAGGTCGAGGGCCGCGCCTGCATCCTGGTCGACGACATCGTCGATTCCGGCGGCACGCTGGTGAACGCCGCCGAGGCGCTGCTCAAGCAGGGCGCCGAATCGGTCACCGCCTACATCACGCACGGCGTTCTGTCCGGCGGCGCGGTGGCGCGCGTCACCGGCTCCAAGCTCAAGGAGCTGGTCATCACCGACTCGATTCAGCCGACCGAAGCGGTGCGCGCGGCGAAAAACATCCGCGTGCTGCCGATCGCGACGCTGATCGGCGAAGCGATCGGCCGGACCGCCGCCGAAGAGTCGGTCTCAAGCCTGTTCGATTAACAATTTATCCACATTCGCAAACGCTTGCGTCATTCCGCTAAAACCGATGTTAGATGCCGGTTCTCGCCCGGCCTGTGAATCAAGACAACTCTTCAACGGCTTCGATCATACCCAGGCAACATTGCGAGCCGATTCGATCCGCGTATATTCGGATTCGCAAGTGATTCGCGCCGCCTAGCCGGTCAACCAAGTCAGTCAACCAAGTCGGCGGGCGGTTCGGGGGCCTTGCGTCAAACCGAAACGTTGTCTCGGCTTTCGCGTGCCGTAATGCGTCGCGTGCGCGTGTGTTCGGCGTGCGCCCAACACACTTCCAAGCGACCACAGGAAACGGCATGCCGCTTCACGTTCCGGAACAGCCTCGCACGAATCCGCTCGATGTGGTCGAACGCATCGCCGCAATCAACGACTGGTCGTTCGAGCGCGCGGGCGACGACGAGATCACCATGCTGGTGGGCGGACGCTGGAGCGACTACCAGGTCTCGTTCACCTGGATGTACGACATCGAGGCGCTGCATCTGGCCTGCGCCTTCGACCTCAAGGTGCCCGACCGCCGCAAGAACGAGGTGCAGCAGCTCATCGCGATGGTGAACGAGCAGCTCTGGATCGGCCACTTCGACCTGTGGACCAAGGACGGCATGATCATGTTCCGCCACGCGCTGGTGCTGGCCGGCGGCGTCGAGGCGACCGGCCAGCAGTGCCAGGCGATGCTGTCCAGCGCGCTGGAGGCCTGCGAGGGCTATTTCCCGGCGTTCCAGTTCGTGGTCTGGGCCGGCAAGCCGGCCCGCGCGGCGCTGGACGCGGCGATGTTCGAGACCTCGGGCGAGGCGTAGGGCTTCCATCCGTCAACAACACGGCTTGTCATGCCCCGCGAAAGCGGGGCATCCAGTAAACAGTTACTGCATTCTGCACACAGTAACTGTTTACTGGATCGCCCACCGCAGCCCGTGCAGGCGGGACGGGCGATGACAACCGAGGTCGCCATGGCGAAATCCGCGAAACCCGCATCCTCCCTCGCCGCCATCCCCGGCACCCTCGTGCTGGTCGGCGCGGGCAAGATGGGCGGCGCGATGCTCGAAGGCTGGCTCGCGCGCAAGCTGCCGCCGAAGAAGGTCGTCGTCCTCGAGCCGCAACCGTCGAAAGCGATCAAGGCGCTGGCCAAGCGCGGCGTCCGCATCAATCCCAAGGGCGACATCGGCACCGCCGCAGCCATCGTGCTCGCGGTGAAGCCGCAGACCGCTCCCGAGGCGCTGCCGCCGCTCGCCGCGCTTGCCGGCCCGAAGACCGTGGTGGTCTCGATCATGGCCGGCCGCACGCTGGGCTTCCTCGAACAGCATTTCCCGAAGTCCGCCGTGGTCCGCGCCATGCCGAACACGCCGGCCGCGATCGGCCGCGGCATTACCGTGGGCGTCGGCAACGCGCGCATGACCGCGGCGGCCAAGAAGCTCGCGCACGGTCTCCTCGCCGCCACCGGCGCGGTCGAGTGGACGACCGACGAGGCGCTGATGGACGCGGTCACCGCCGTCTCCGGCTCCGGCCCGGCCTACGTGTTCCTGCTCGCCGAAGCGATGGCGCAGGCCGGCGAGGCCGCCGGGCTGCCGCGGGCGCTGGCCGAGACGCTCGCCCGCGAGACGGTCTCGGGCTCCGGCGAGCTGCTGCGCCAGTCGCCGCTGCCGGCCGCGACCTTGCGCCAGAACGTGACCTCGCCCGGCGGAACCACCGCGGCGGCGCTCGAGGTGCTGATGGGCAACGAGGGCGTTCCGCCGCTGATGACCAGGGCGGTCGCTGCGGCGACGCGCCGCGGCAAGGAACTCGCGGGGTAGCCGCAGGAACGCCGCTCCAGATTCTTGCGTTTGCGCATGTCCTTTTCGGAAAACCGGTACCCACTTTTCCGGGACATGCGCTAAATTAACACCAAACGACCAGTCTGCGTTCGGTCTGCAATGGAGTTGCGTCATGGCCCGCAAGCCCGCCCGTTCCAAGGCCCGCCGCCCGAGCGCCGGTGCCACGCCGCCTGCCGCGGGCACACCGCGCGAACAGATCATCGCCGCCTTCATGGCGCTGCTCGCCGAGAAATCGATCGAGACCATCGGCCTCGCCGAAATCGCCGAACGCGCCGATGTTTCGCTCGCCGACCTGCGCGGTGAATTCAGCTCGCCGCTCGCGATCCTCGCCGCGCATGTGAAGGAGCTCGACCGGCAGGTGCTCTCCGGCAGCGCTCCCGACATGGAGGAAGAGGACGCCCGCGAACGCCTGTTCGACGTGCTGATGCGCCGCCTCGACCTGCTCGCGCCGCACAAGGAGGCCGTGCGCTCGCTGATACGCTCGGCGCGCCGCAACCCGCCGCTTGCGGTTGCGCTCAACGCCATGACGGTGCGCTCGCAGCAATGGATGCTCGCCGCCGCCGGCATCCGCGCGTCCGGCCCGAAAGGGATGCTGCGCGCCCAGGGGCTCGCGGTCCTGTTCGCCAACGTGCTGCGGACCTGGGTCGACGACGATGAGGACCAGACCCGCACGCTTGCAGCGCTCGACAATCAGCTTGCGCACGGCCAGCGGTTCTCGGGCCTGCTCGACGATCTGTTCCGCATTCCGGCGGCGGCCTGCGCCTTCCGCGAACGGCTGCGCAGCGCGCGGCGGAGCGACCGGCGCGGCCGCGACGCCGACGACCGCGCGACGGCCTGACGCCGCCTATTCGCCGTCCCAGTAGTCGAGGCCGTCCTTGTCGCGGGCGGCGTGACGCCACAACCTCGGCTTGCCGTCGGGGCCCGGCTCGACATTCATCACCGCGAATTTTCCGGAGTCGGGATAGTCGCAGACTTCCGGCGTCTCCCGCGTGCTCACCGCGAGGTATTTCAATTCGGCCTGGGACGTGTTGACGATCTGATGCGCGGTGTCGACGCCGCTCGGCGGATGGGCGATGACGTCGCCCTGGCGGATCGGAAATGTCTCCCGGCCGATCCGCACCTCGCCGCAGCCTTCGAGAACGAAGAACATTTCCTCGTTGACGCGATGATTGTGGAACGGCCAGGCGCGATGGCCCGGCGGCACCACGGTGAGATTGTAGCCGAGCTTCCTTGCGCCGATGCGCCGGCCGATGTCGCCGAGACGGGCCTGAAATTTCTCCGGCACGTTGCTGCCTGCGGACGTGTCGGGATCGTGGCCGATCCTGCGCAATTCGACGTCGGCCACGTTCAGGATCGGCTTCGGCATGATCGGCTCCTTGGACCGGACGCAGCCTACACCGGCACCCGCACCCGCGCCCTCAAGCCGCCGAGCGGGCTGGCGTCGAGCGTGATTTCGCCGCCGTGCGAGCGCGCGATGTCGCGGGCGATGGCGAGGCCCAGGCCGGTGCCGCCCTCGTCCTGGTTGCGCGCGTCGTCGAGCCGCAGGAACGGCTTGAACACGTCCTCGCGCAGATGCGCCGGAATGCCCGGGCCGTCGTCGTCCACCGTCACCGAGAGATAGCGATGGTCGCGGTGCCCGGTGATGTCGATGGTGTCGGCAAAGCGCGCCGCGTTCGAGACCAGGTTGGCGAGGCAGCGCTTGAAGGCCGCGGGTTTCACCGTGACGATCGGATAGCCGTGGAACGTCACGTTGGTCTGGTGGCCGTTGCGCTCAGCGTCGGTCTTCAGCTCGTTCAGGAACTCGGCCATGTCGGTCGGTTCGGCCTGCTCGCCGGTGTCGCCGCGGGCGAACGCGAGATAGGCCTCGAGCATGCGGCCCATCTCGTCGACGTCCTTCTTCATCGCCTCGATCTCGGGACTGTCGCCGAGCAGCGCCAGCTCGAGCTTGAAGCGGGTGAGGATGGTGCGCAGGTCGTGCGAGACGCCGGCGAGCATCGCGGTGCGCTGCTCGATCGCACGCTCGATGCGCTGCTTCATCTCGATGAAGGCCTGCGCCGCCTGCCGCACCTCGCGCGCGCCGCGCGGCTTGAACTCGGGCGCATCCCGCCCCTTGCCGAAGCTCTCGGCGGCGTCGGCGAGGCGCAGGATCGGCCGGATCTGGTTGCGCAGGAAGCCGATGGCGACCGCAAGCAGCACCAGCGAGGTGCCGACCATCCAGAGCAGGAAGATTTCGGAGTTCGAGGCGTAGGCCGCGCTGCGCCGCGCGAACACGCGCATCACCGCGTTGTCGAGCTGGATGCGGATTTCGACCAGGTTCGAGCGGCCGACGGTGTCGATCCAGAACGGCCGGCCGATCCGGCGCAACTCCCGCGACAGCGCCTGATCGAGCAGCGAGAAGAACGGCTTCGGTCCCGGCGGCGGCATGTCGGCGAGCGGCAGGAAATCCACCACCAGACCCATGCGGTCCTGCGCGATCTTCTTCAGCCGCGCATTGTCGGGCTCCTGCGGATAGAACCGGACCATGTCGACCAGCGAGGCGACGTCGCCGACCACCGCGGCCGACAGGTTGCGCGTCACCAGGTTCCAGTGCCGCTCCATGAACACGAACGCGACCACCGACTGCAGGATCACCATCGGCGCGATGATGATCAGCAGCGCGCGGGCATAGAGGCCCTTCGGCAGCCAGGCCTTGAACCAGATGTTGAAGCGGTCCCAGTCCTGGGACACGCGCGACGCCGCCGAACGCAGACGCGCCAGGCCGACGTCGAGGCTGGTCATGGCGAGGCCACCAGCCGGTAGCCGATGCCGCGCACGGTCTGCACGAACAGCGGGTTGGTCGGATCGTTCTCGATCTTGCGGCGCAGCCGGTTGACCTGCACGTCGACGGCGCGCTCGTTGACCGTGCCGTCACCGCCGGCCAGCGCCGCGCGCGGCACCGTCTCGCCCGGCGTCGCCGAGAGCACCGCCAGCATCTCGCGCTCGCGATCGGTGAGGCGGATCGCCTCCTCGCCGCGGCGCAGCTCGGCGCGGCCGATGTGAAACACGAACGGCCCGAAGCGCAGCGACTCGGGCGGCGGCGCGGCCGCAGGCTTGGCGCGCTTGAGGATGTTGGCGATGCGAAGCGACAGCTCGCGCGGCTCGAACGGCTTGGCGACATAGTCGTCGGCGCCGATCTCGAGGCCGGTGATCCGGCTCTCGGCGGCGTCACGCGCGGTCAGCATCAGGATCGGCACGGCCGAGGTCTTGCGGATGTCCTTGGCGAACTCGAAGCCGGTTTCGCCCGGCATCATCACGTCGAGGATCAGCAGATCGAAGCTCAGGCTCGACAGCTTGGCACGCGCCATCGCCGCGCTGTCGGCGGTGCTGATGCGGTAGCCCTCGGTCGAGAGAAACCGCGACAGGAGGTCGCGGATGCGGCGGTCGTCGTCGACCACCAGAAGATGCGGCGCATCGTCGGCAGGCGGAATCGGAACCGGAACCGCGGCCATCGTCACCCCTCTTGGCACCATCTACGTTCGCGGCCGCCGGGCCCGGTCGGCGCGGGCGATCAGCTTCTGCACGCCCTCGCGACCGTCGGCATCGATCATGGCGACGAGAAAGCGCCGCGCCGCCTCGTGCGCGTTGGGGCCGATCTCGGCGAGCGCGCGCGCGATCCGCTCGGTCTGCAGGCCTGCAAGCTTCATGGCCAGTTGTTCGCCCTTCGTCGTGACGAAAAGGAGGCGCTGGCGGCGATCGTTCTCGCCTTCCTTCTGGATCACATAGCCCTCGTCGACGAGCTGCTTGAGCACCCGGCCGAGCGACTGCTTGGTGATCTTCAGGACATCCAGCAGGTCCGCGACCTTCATGCCCGGATGGCGGTTGACGAAGTGCAGCACCCGGTGGTGCGCCCGGCCGAAGTTGAACTTGGCCAGAACATCGTCCGGATCGCTGACGAAATCGCGGTAGGCGAAGAACAGAAGCTCGATGATGTCCCAGATCGGCTCGGCCGAGGACGGCTTCTGGCCGGCTTCACCCGCCGCAGCGCGGTCCGAAAGGCTGGAAAAATTTATGTCAGCCATGTTGACATATTTCGGTTTTATTGTTACCCAAAGTCGCGCCTTGACGAAAGGATCGTACCGGCAGTCCGGGTTTCGATGGTCGACATTGAACCGGCCCGGGAAGCGCGCTCTGATGGTCCGGCCCGCAACATATCGACAGACGGGCCGCGACGCAAAAGCGGCATGTGGCCGCGAAGTCCGGCGGTGAGGTTCAAAAAGCCGCCCGTTGCTGATGCCTTTTTGGAGGAAAATGCCATGGCGGTCCCCTTCGACCAACGTCCCGACCTGATCTGGTTCGACGGCAAGCTCGTTCCGACGTCCGAATCCAAGGTCAGCGTCCTGACCCATGGGCTGCACTATGCGAGCTGCGTGTTCGAGGGCGAGCGGGCCTATGGCGGCACGATCTACAAGGGCACCGAGCATTCCGAGCGGCTGAAGCGGTCCGCCAACATCCTCGACTTCGAGATCCCCTATTCGGTGGCCGAGATCGACGCCGCCAAGCGCCAGGTGCTCGATCGCAACAATCAGAAAGAGGCCTATGTGCGCGCCATCGCCTGGCGCGGCTCCGAGCAGCTCGGCGTTTCGGCGCAGCAGAACAAGATTCACTTGGCCGTCGCCACGTGGGAGTGGCCGAGCTATTTCGACCCGGCGCAGCGCCTGAAAGGCATCCGCCTCGACCTCGCCGAATACCGGCGGCCCGATCCGGCGACGGCCCCGGCGATGGCCAAGGCCGCGGGCCTGTACATGATCTGCACCATCTCCAAGCATCGCGCCGAGCGCAAAGGCTATGCCGACGCGATGATGCTGGACTGGCAAGGCCGCGTCGCCGAATGCACCGGCGCCAACATCTTCTTCATCAAGGACGGCAAGATCCACACGCCGATTGCCGACTGTTTCCTCGCCGGCATCACGCGCGCGACCGCGATCATGCTGGCGAAGAAGCGCGGCATCGAGGTGATCGAGCGGCGCATCATGCCCGACGAGCTTTCGACGTTCTCGGAATGCTTCATCACCGGCACCGCGGCGGAGGTCACCGCCGTGTCGGAGATCGCGCAGTGGAAGTTCACGCCGTCCGCCATCACCAAGCAGCTGATGGACGACTACACCGCGGAAGTGCAGCCGAAGGGCAAAGCCGCAGCGGCGTAAGTCAGTCTCTCCGTCATTCCGGGGCGCGCCGAAGGCGCGAACCCGGAATCCAGAGAAGTAAAGACTGCCAGCGTGTCTGGATTCCGGGCTCGCGCCCATAGCGCGTCGAAGACGCGCGTGAACGCGCTTGCGGGCGCGCCCCGGAATGACGAGTCGAGAGATCAGCGAAGCTGTTTCGCGTCGAGCCAGAACACCTCGCCGCTGCTGGCTTCGGTGTCGAGCCACAGAAACTGCAAATCCGGATAGGCACGCTCCAGCGCCTGCCGGCCCCGGCCAATCTCGCACAACAGGCCGCCGCGCTCGTTCAGGTGCGCTCCGGCCTCATCGATGATCCGCCGGACGACCGCGAGCCCGTCGGCGCCGCCGTCGAATGCGATAGCGGGCTCGTGCCGGCATTCCGGCGGCAGCCCTTTCATGCCTTTGCCGTCGACATAAGGCGGGTTCGACACGATCAGGTCATAGCGCCGGCCTTCGACCGGTGCGAACAGGTCGCCCTGGCGGAGCCGCACGCGGTTTTTCATCCGGTGATCGGCGACGTTGCGTTTGGCGACCGCCAACGCCCCCTTCGACAGCTCGACCGCGTCGACCATGGCGTTGGGAAACCGCATCGCCGCGAGGATCGCAAGACATCCGGAGCCGGTGCACAGATCGAGGATCCGTCCGACCGCGTTGGCGTCGCGCACCAGCGAGAACTCCTCGCCCGCGAACAATTCACCGGCAAAGATCTCGCCGAGAAACGACCGCGGCACGATGGCCCGCTGGTCGATATAGAACGGCACACCGAGCATGTAGATGCGCTTGAGCAGATACGCCGCGGGTTTGCGGGTGCGAGTCCGCTGCGCAACGAGGCTTTGGACTTTCTTGCGTTGCGCGGCCGTCACGGGCTTGGCGGCACGGGCCGCCACATAGTCCGGGTGAATGCCCAGGGTTTCGCCGACGATGAATGCAGCTTCCACCGCAGGATCGGTGGTGCCATGCGCAAACACCAGCCTGGCACGCGTCAATTGAGCGGCGGTGGAGCGGATGAGGTCTGAAACCGTCACCGACTCCTTTCGCCGCGGCGCCGCCTTTCGCTGTCGTGCCTTGGCTTTGGGCTTCTTCAACGGCGCTCCGCGACCGGCGAGGTGTCCACCGCGCGCAACAGGGTGACATAGTGCACCGGATTGGCGGCGGCGAATGCGGCCATCGGCTCGTCGAGCACGCGGCCGCGGCTTCGCGAGGCGTTGCGCAGGAGAACTTCGCCGTTCCGGCCGAATGCGACAAATCCCGTGTGGTAATAGTCGAGACCAGGCCGCCCCGAGGTAAAGCCCACGATATCTCCCGGCACCAGCAGCTTCGCGTTGTTCATCATCGTCGATCGGGTGACGGCCAATATTGAAACCTTCCGGGGGCGGAACTCCTGATGCCAAGTGACCGTCTTGTCGTACTTCACCGACGGCTCGATCGTCACCGGGCGGCAGATGCCGTTCTCGATGTTGCGCTGGCACCACTCGGCGAAATAGTGGTTTCGTGCATCGTACTGCACCTTGCCGTGCTCATAGCGGATGCGGCGCAGCGTCGGCTCGAAATCGGCAAAGCCCGGCGCGATCGCCGCGGCCAGCACCACCTCGCAGAAGGTGACGCAATCGAACGCGTCGTCGCGGACGACGAATTTTTCCGGCTGCGTCGGGCTGCCGATCAGGGTGTTTGCCACATAACGGATGCCGACAAGCTTGCTGGAAATGAAATCGATCCGCTCGGACACGCGCGGCAGCGGCTTCGCTTGCGCCATCAGGCGCTCGATCAGCGCCGACGGGGCGGCGAATGCCGGCCCGGCAAGGCCAAGCAAAGGGAGGCCGGCCACGAGCCGCAGCACGCTTCGGCGGTCGGTCACAGGCTGCATCGCCGGGAAATTATCACAGCCTGCGGCGACCGCCAGTAACGCGCCGATCAATACTTAACGACCACCAGCCGGCTGTTGCCGGATTCCGCACCCCAGGCCTCGCCGGGACGGCTCAGCATCTGCCGCACCTGCGCGCCGCGCTGGCTGCTGGGGAAGCTTTCGAACTTCTCGGTCGCCGGATCGAACCGGACGATCGAATTCGTCATGAAATCGGTCAGCCAGACCTTGTCCTGCTCGTCGACATGGACCGAATAGCAGCCGCTGCCGGGATTGCCGGGAAGCGGCCATGTCTTCCAGGTCTTGGCCGCAGGGTCGTAGCGGCCGACCTCGCCGGAGTGCCAGAAGCTGACCCAAAGAAGCCCCTTGGAGTCCGACCACACGCGGCGGGGGCCTGCGCCCTTCTTGTGCGGCTCGACGATGTCGACGTTGCCGGTTGCCTTGTCGATCCGGCCGAGATGATCGCCGGCGAGCGCCACGTACCAGACCTCGTTCGACGGCGTCACGGTGATGCCGTAGCTGCCGCGCCGCGGCGACTTCCAGCTTTCGTGCTTGCCGGTCTTCGGATTGACGTAGCCGTGCACGCCGCTCTGACCGGTGAACCAGTAGATGCCGTCCTTGTCGAACACGCCGGTGTTGAGATTGGCGTAGCCCTGTTGCGGCGGCAGCATGAAGTATTCGAACTTCTTGGTCTTCAGGTCGTAGCGCGCGTTGGCGTTCAGCCCGCCGTCGGTGAGCCAGGGCGAGCCGTCCGGCCCGACGATCACGCCATGCGGCGACGAGCCCGAGCCGATCGGGATGGTCTCGTCCTTGCCGGTCTTCGGATCGAGGCGGCCGAGGACGCCCGAACGCTGGCCGCTGTACCAGACGACACCGTCGAGGCCCGGCGCCACGTCGTGCGGACCCGAGCCCTGCTTGACCGGAAAATAGCTCACGCGATCGTTGGCCAGCGCCGAAGCAGCACAAGTCAACGTCACCGCCGCAGCCGCGATCCAGCGCATCATGGCGTCGTCCCTTGTCCTGGTCCGTCAAACAGAGAACCGCGCCGTGCCCGGCGTTATTCCGCGGCTTCGCTGCCGGACGGCTTGTCCCAGCGCGCGGCCGCCGCATCGTCGGCGCCCTTGGCCTCGATCCAGGCCTTGCCGGACCTGCTTTCGACCTGCTTCCAGAACGGCGCGCGCGTCTTGAGGTAGTCCATCAGGAACTCGGCGGCGGCAAATGCCGCCTCGCGATGCGATGAGGCGGCGGCAACCAGCACGATGTTCTCGCCCGGCGCGATGCGTCCATAGCGATGGATCACGGTGACGCCGAGCAGCGGCCAGCGCGAGTTCGCCTCCTCGACATGCCGGCCGATCTCGGCCTCGGCCATGCCGGGATAGTGCTCGAGCGTCAGCGCCGCGATCGGCTCGCCGGCCTCGGCACCGCGGCAGATGCCGGTGAAGGTGACGACCGCGCCGATGTCGGTGCGCCCGCGGGTCAGCGCCGCCTGCTCGGCCGCGGCGTCGAAGTCCTCGCGCTGGAGGCGCACGGTCGTCTGCATCTCATCCACCCGTCATTGGCGGAAAGAACGCGATCTCGCGCGCGCCGGCGATCATGGCGTCGGGCTTGACGTGGCTCTTGTCGATCGCGGCGCGGACCGACTTCGGATGCTCGAAGGCGTAGGCGTATTCCTCGCCGCGTCCCCTGAGCCAGGTGACCAGCTCGGCCACGGTCTTCACCGACGGCGGCGGCGCAAGCTCTTCCTCGGCCTTGCCGACGCGTTCGCGGACCCACGCGAAATACACAAGCTTCATCAGTCGATCATATGCCGAAGGCCGGCGCGCATATAGTCCCAGCCGGTGTAAAGCGTCACCAGCGCCGAGAGCCACAGCAGCGCCAGACCAATGTTGGTGATGACCAGCACGTCGTGCTTCATCAGTTCAGAGGCGACCTTGTCGCCGGCCTCGCCGGCGATCAGGAAGCCCACGGCCACGAGCTGCCAGGTGGTCTTCCATTTGGCGAGCCGGGACACGGGAATGCTCACCCGCAGCTCGGCAAGATACTCGCGCAGGCCGGACACCAGGATTTCGCGACAGAGGATGATGACCGCGGCGAGCAGCGACCAGCCGCGGATGGTCTCCTCGGCGGCCAGCATCAGCAGGCACGATGATACCAGAAGCTTGTCGGCGATGGGGTCGAGCATCCGCCCGAGCGAGGACTGCTGCCCGTAAGCCCGGGCGAAATAGCCGTCGAGCGCGTCGGTGATGCCGGCGGTGATGAACACGGCCAGCGCAATCCAGCGGAGCCACACGCCGCCGTCGAGGATGCTGTACCAGTACATCAGCGCCACCACGACCGGCACTGCGGCGATGCGGCCATAGGTCAGCAGGTTCGGCAGCGCGAGCGGCCGCGCAGGCAAGGGCGTGCTGGAAGCCGGATGCATGATCTTCGCCACAATAGGCCCATCGCGACGGACTGAACAGACAAGCGCGTCTATGAACCCATTTTCCGCCTTGAGCTGTGCAAAAGACCGTGAGCGCAGGGCCCGAGGCGGTCCATTCAACGGCTCAACCGCAGGAACAACGCGCATACGGCAGGCTGATGACGCCCTTGCGGCGCACATGGGAGCCATGCGGACCACCCGCAAGGCACCGGCGGCTTATTGCGGACGGTGCAACTCGGCCCGCGGACGGCTGACGGTCTGCCGCCCACGCTTGAACACCGCCAGGACCGGGGCGTTGATCGCCACCGCCTCCGCGGGCGATTGCGCGTCGATCACCGCGACCTCCGCCGGATTGCCCACCTTGATACCGTAGTCCTTGGCGTTGATCAGGCGCGCCGAGCGGTCGCTGACCATGGAGAACAGTTCCGTCAGGCGGTCCGGCTGGCCGACCTGGAGCACGTTGGCGTGCATGTTGGCCATGCGGATCAGCGAGCAATCGCCGAACGGGGTGAACGGATTGAGGATGTTATTCGTCGATATGGAACAGTTGCAGCCCTGCTCGGCGAACAGGTTCGCATCGGTGATGCAGCGCGGCACGTCGTAGTCCTTGTGGCGGGCCAGCACGAACAGGTCGGTTGCGGGCAGCACCGTCACCGCCACGCCGGCGTCGGCGAGCCGCTTGGCGATGTCCTTCTGCTTGGCGGGCGGCAGCGCCGCGACCTTGGTCATATGGCCCATCGCCACCCGGCCGCCGTATTTGTATTTCTCGGCGAGGTCGGCGACGAGCATGTTGTCCATGGTCGCGGGGTCGTGGCCCGAATCGATGTGCATGTCGACGTGGATGTCGTATTCGCGCGCGAGCTCGAACACGCGGTTGATGTGGGCCGGGTGGTCGGTGTCGTAATTCGGCGCCCCGCCGATCGACGTCCTGCCCATCTTGAGCGCCTGCACCAGCGCCTTGTCGGTCTCGGGCATGTTGGCGAGGCCCTCCTGCGCGAAGGCACAGATTTCCAGGTCGACCGCCCAGGCATATTCCTTCTGCAGCATGGTCAGCGCCTCGACGCCCTTGGTGCCGACCGGCGGATCGATCTCGACATGGGTGCGGATGCGCGTGGTGCCGTGCTTGATGCAGTTCTCCAGCGTGACCTTGGCGCGGTTGTAGATGTCCTCGGCCGTGAAGGTCGATTTCACCGCCTGCACGCGCTTCATGTGGCTCGGATCGCTGCGGCTCGGCTCCGGCGCGCAACGGTCGACGATGCGCGACTTGTCGAGATGGATGTGGGTCTCGACCAGGCCGCCGCAGCACAGGCAGCCCCGTGCGTCGTAGGACGGCGAATCCGCGACGAGCTTGGGCTCGATCGCGGCGATCCTGCCCTTGGAAAATCCGATATCGACGTTGCCGCCGTTCGCGGCCCCCGGAACGCGGGCGTTGCGGATCACGTAGTCGAGCATTGCAGTCCCCTCACCGGCAGCAAAGTTCCACGCCGCCATTCGAGCGAATAACGGTCCCCACGTCCAGCCAAACCGCTATGCGTAATTTTCCCCCGGTCATTCCGGACGCCGCCGAAAGCGCGTTGACGGGCGCGCCCCGGAATGACCGGGCTTCTAGCTCGCACGCTCATGGAAGAAATCGTGGATCTTGCGCGCGGTCTCCTCGTTGATGCCCGGCACCTCCGACAGATCGGCGAGCGAGGCGCGCTCGATGGCCTTCAGCGTGCCGAAGTGATGCAGCAGCGCGCGCTTACGGGTGGGGCCGATGCCGGGAATCTCCTGTAGGCCCGCCTCGCGGATGTCCTTCTTGCGCCGGGTGCGGTGCGAGCCGATGGCGAAGCGGTGCGCCTCGTCGCGCAGCCGCTGGATAAAATAAAGCAGCGGATCGCGCGGCGGCAGTTTCACCGCAGGCTTGTCCGTCAGATAGAACGTCTCGTTGCCGGCATCGCGGTCCGGCCCCTTGGCGACGCCGATCATCGGCACGCCGGTCACGCCCAGCGCCGCGAGCGTCTCCCGCGCGGCGTTGAGCTGGCCCTGCCCGCCGTCGATCAAGACCAGGTCCGGCCACGGCGACTCGCGGTCGTCGTCCGGTTCGGCGGGCGGCGGCAAATCTCCCGGAATCACCTCGCCCGAGATCGCCGCAACCTCTATGGCCTCGACCGCGTCGGCCGCGGGCGGCGCGGCGCGCGGTGCCTCGGTCATCAGCCGCTTGAAGCGGCGCTCCAGCACCTCGCGCATCATGCCGAAGTCGTCGCCCGGCGCGAGCTCGGTCGAGCGGATGTTGAACTTGCGATACTGGTTCTTGCGGAAGCCCTCCGGCCCCGCGACGATCATCGCGCCGACCGCGTTCGAGCCCTGGATGTGGCTGTTGTCATAGACCTCGATCCGCTGCGGCACGCGCGGCAAGCCGAACGTCTCGGCGAGGCCTTTCAACAGCTTCTGCTGCGACGAGGTGTCGGCGAGCTTCCTGCCGAGCGCCTCGCGGGCGTTGACGAGCGCATGCGCGACCAGGTCCTTCTTCTCGCCCCGCTGCGGCACCGAGACCTCGACCCTTCGGCTGCCCTTTGCGGTCAGCGCTTCGGCCAGAAGCTCGCGCTCGGGGATATCGTGGGACAAGAGGATCAGCGCGGGCGCGGGCTTGTCGTCATAGAACTGCGCCAGAAACGCGCCCAGCACCTCGCCCGGTCCGAGTGTCCGGTCCGCCTTGGGAAAATAGGCGCGGTTACCCCAGTTCTGGCCGGTGCGGAAAAAGAACACCTCGATGCAGCTGAAGCCGCCATCCTGATGGATGGCGAACACGTCGGCCTCCTCGGTGCTGCGCGGGTTGATCCCTTGCGTCGATTGCACCGCCGACAGCGCCGCGAGGCGGTCGCGGTAGATCGCGGCACGCTCGAAATCGAGCTCGGCGGATGCCTTCTCCATCTCGCCGGAGAGTTCGTCGCGCACCGCCTGGCTCCGGCCCGAGAGGAACGCGTTGGCCTCGCGCACCAGCTCGGCATAGCCCGCAAAATCGATCTCGTGGGTGCACGGCGCCGAGCAGCGCTTGATCTGATGCAACAGGCAGGGGCGCGTCCGGCTCTCGAAGAAGCCATCCGAGCAGGAGCGGAGCAGGAACGCGCGCTGCAGCGCAGTGATGGTGCGGTTGACCGCCCACACCGAAGCGAACGGCCCGTAATAGCTGCCTTCGCGCGCGCGCGCACCGCGGTGCTTGAGAATCTGCGGCGCCCAATGATCGGCGGTGATCAGGATATAGGGAAACGACTTGTCGTCACGCAGCAGCACGTTGAAGCGCGGCCGCAGGCGCTTGATCAGGTTGGCTTCGAGCAGCAGCGCCTCGGTCTCGGTCCCGGTGGTGACGAACTCCACCGAGGCGGTGTTGGCGATCACCCGCTCGATGCGCGTGTCGTGACCGGTCGGGCGCGTGTAGGACGTGAACCGCTTCCTGATGCTCTTGGCCTTGCCCACATAGAGCACGTCGCCCGCGGCATCGAGCATGCGGTAGACGCCCGGCGAAGACGGCGCGACCTTGGCATAGCGCAGCAGCACCTCCCGGCCCGCGCCGAGCGAGCCCGAAGCCTCGGCCGCTTCGAGCGACAGCTCGTCGCGCTCGGGCAGCGCCTGCTCGTCGTCCTCCTCGGCGAGCTCGGTCGCCGGATCGATGTCCTTGCCGCCTCCGGCCATGCCGGTCTCATCTCCTCGCAGGCACCGGCCGCAGCAGCGGCCGCGCCAATTGTGGCATGGTAAAATAGTTTTTATCGCGCCGGAGACCAATACACGGTTCCTTAGCGTTAAGGCCGCGGCAGGCTTACCGATTCACAAACGCTTAAGTTAAAAGGCCCGATAAATCCTTCACCACGCGCCCATCTTTCGCCGCCCGGCGGACCTCTTTGCTCCGTGTTCGCGACTATGCTCGCGCACCGCGAAGGGCAAGCAAATCGGCGAACGATCCGCGTGACCCAATGCAGGCGGCCCAACCGCTTCGAGAGACAGGGTCTGTGGAGGTGACGATGAACAAGCCCGTCTTCGCGGCAGCAATCGCCGCTCTCGTGCTGGCACCGGCCGCTGCGGCGGCTGGCGATCTCGTTCCTTACGCCCCGACAGCCGCAGCCCGCGGCTATTTCTGGCAAGGACCCTATGTCGGCGCCAACCTCGGCTATCAGTGGGGCTCGGTGAGCAACACCGGCAATGATCCGTCCGGTGTCACCGGCGGCATCCAGGGCGGCTACAACTGGCAGATCGGACAGTTCGTGTTCGGCGGCGAGACCGACCTGCAGATGTCGGACGCCGACGACCGCTTCGCCGGCTGGAAGTTCTCGAACCCGTGGTTCGGCACGCTGCGCGCCCGCGCCGGCTATGCGATGAGCAACATCCTGTTCTACGGCACGGTGGGCCTCGCCTACGGCACGCTGCGCGCGCAGAACATCGCAAGCGGCATCGAGGAGTCGCGGACCTCGGCCGGCTGGGCCGCCGGCGGCGGCATGGAGGTCGCGCTGATGGGCAACTGGAGCGCCAGGGCCGAATACCTCTACGTCGATCTCGGCGAGCGTTCGTACAGCCTGACCGGCGCGGACCACGGAATTTCGTCGAGCATCCTGCGCTTCGGCGTAAATTACCGCTTCTGAATTGTGGCAAAGGCCGCAGGCCAAAAGCCCCGGATTGCTCCAGGGCTTTTGGCTTTGCGGGTTCCAACCGTGACGTGAAAACCACACGCGCGTACCTGCTGTGTGTCGCCACAACACGGTCGCACTCTCGCCAAGAAATCTCACGAGGACTGGAAAATCCAGGAACCAACCGGCATTGCGCGGTGTTGTGCGGGTTGCTTCAAGCAATGGGAGGTGGGTATGCGTAGAGTTCTTGTCGCCACAATGGGACTGCTCGGATTGGCCGCCACACAAGCCGTGGCAGCCGATCTGCCGCGCGCCATGCCGCCGACCAAGGCGCCGGTGATGTTCGCGCCGGCTTACAACTGGACCGGCTTCTATCTCGGTATCCAGGGCGGCGGCGGCTTCGGCCGTTCCGACTGGAGCGGTTTCGGCACCGACACCGACGTGTCGGGCGGCCTCGTCGGCGGCACCATCGGCTACAACTGGCAGGGCGTCGGCAGCCCGTGGGTGTTCGGCCTCGAAGGCGATATCGCCTGGGCCAACATCAAGGGCGACTTCACCAACGCGCTCTGCCCGACCGGGTGCGAGGTCAAGAACAGCTGGCTCGGCACCGGCCGCGGCCGTCTCGGCTACGCCTGGGACCGGTGGATGCCGTACGTGACCGGCGGCGTGGCGTTCGGTGAGGTGAAGGCCACCCAGAACGGGGTCGGCAGCGTGAGCGACACCAACGTCGGCTGGACCGTTGGTGCGGGCGTCGAGGGAGCGATCGTCGGCAATTGGACCGCGAAGCTCGAGTATCTCTATGTCGATCTCGGCGACATTTCCTGCAACGGCTGCGTCGCGGGAAGCAATATCGACTTCCGCACGCATGTGGTTCGCGCCGGCCTGAACTGGCGGTTCTGAGCCGCGACGCTTTCAGAGACGACATCGCCCCGGCCGCGCGGCGTCCGGGGCGATGCATTCAGATCGCTGCCGGGCAATATTTGTTTAGTATTTCTTGACCATCCACATGGTAAATTATCGGTATACGCCAGAGCCCGCCTCCAAGAATGCAGTAAAAATGCGGGTTTTCGCATCAAGGAATTGTTAACAATACTTGTGTGACTTTTCTGCACTAGACTTAACGCCTCCATTGAATACTTTGCGTCAACTTTGAATTTTGGAGGTGGTGTGATGAAACGTTCTCTTCTTGCGGGCCTCGGCCTGCTCGCTCTCGCGGCTGCAATTCCGGCTCAGGCCGCGGACCTGCCGCGTGGCATGCCCTACAAGGCGCCGGCGGCTTACGCCCCGATGTACAACTGGACCGGCTTCTATCTCGGTATCCAGGGCGGCGGCGCGTGGGGCGATTCAGACTGGAACGGCCTTGCCGTCAGCAACAGCCCGTCGGGCGGCCTGATCGGCGGCACCGCCGGCTACAACTGGCAGGGCCTCGGCAGCCCGTGGGTGTTCGGTCTTGAAGGCGACGTCGCCTGGAGCGGCGTCAAGGACTCAACCCCGTGCGGCGGCTTCACCTGCGAGACCAAGAACGAGTGGTTCGGCACGGTGCGTGGCCGGGTCGGCTACGCCTGGGATCGCTGGCTGCCCTACGTCACCGGCGGCGTCGCCTTCGGCGACATCAAAGCCAATCGCACCGGCTTCGCCGGCTCGAGCGACACCAATGCAGGCTGGACGGTCGGCGCGGGCGTTGAAGGCGTGATCGCCGGCAACTGGACCGCGAAGCTCGAATATCTCCACGCCGACCTCGGCGACACGACCTGCAGCGCCGCAGCTTGCGGTACGGCAACCAATGTCGACCTCAGCATGAACATCGTGCGCGCCGGCGTGAACTACCGCTTCTAAGAAACCACATCACCGCAAACTCGAAGCCCCGGACGAAAGTCCGGGGCTTTTTTCTGTGTGCCGAAGCGCGGGCGATTTCAGCCGATCCAGCCGACCGCCAGATAGCATGCGGCAGCGATCAGACCGGACGCCGGGATGGTGATGATCCATGCATAGACGATGTTGGCGGCCACACCCCAGCGCACCGCCGACACCCGCTTCGCCGCGCCCACGCCGACGATGCAGCCGGTGATCGTGTGCGTCGTGGACACCGGGATGCCGAGCCAGGTGGCCGTGAACAGCGTGATGGAGCCGCCGGTCTCGGCGCAGAATCCCTGCATCGGCGTGAGGCTCGTGATCTTCGAGCCCATGGTTTTGACGATCCGCCAGCCACCCGCCAGCGTGCCGAGCCCCATCATGGCCTGGCACGTGATCACGACCCAGAACGGCACATGGAAGTTGCCGCCAAGGTAGCCTTGCGAATAGAGCAGGACCGCAATGATGCCCATGGTCTTTTGCGCATCATTGCCGCCGTGCCCGAGCGAATAGAGCGACGCGGACACGAACTGAAGGCTGCGGAACAGCCGGTCGACCGCAAACGGCGCCGACCGCACGAAGATCCACGACACCACCAGCATCAGAATGAGCGCCAGAAAAAAGCCGGTCATCGGCGAGCCGGCAATCGCCAACGTCGTCTTGATGACGCCATTCCAGACGATGGTTCCGAGGCCGCCCTTGGCGATGGCCGCGCCGAGCAGCCCGCCGATCAGGGCATGCGAGCTCGACGATGGAATTCCGAAATACCAGGTGATCAGGTTCCAGCTGATCGCCCCCATCAGGGCGCCGAAGATCACCTGAGGATCGACGATGGCGGTGTCGACAATGCCGCGGCCTATGGTTTCCGCCACATGCAGGCCGAAGAACAGGAACGCGATGAAGTTGAAGAATGCGGCCCACGCCACGGCATAGTGCGGGCGCAGCACCCGCGTCGACACGATCGTGGCGATCGAGTTCGCCGCATCATGCATCCCGTTGAGAAAATCGAACGCCAGCGCAACCAGGATCAGCGCCACCAGCAGCGGGAATGCAAGCCCGACGTCCATCGCGTTCAACCGCCCCGGCTAGACGTGCTCGATCACGATGCCATGCATGACGTTGGCGACGTCGTCGAAGCGATCCACCACCTTTTCCAGGTGGTCGTAGATCTCGTTGCCGACGAAGAACGCGAGCCCGTTGCGGTCTTTCGCGTTGAGCAGATAGAGCTCATGCAGCCCCTGATCGTGCATCTCGTCGGCGCGGCCCTCGAGCGCGGAAATCCTGGCCGTCAGCTCGCTGAGGCGGCCGGCTTCGCTGCTGATCGACTTGAGCAGCGGCACGCCCTCCTGCACGAGCTTGGCGCATTCGAGGATCACGTCGGCCATGTTTCTCATCTGCGGCGTGAACGACGTCACCTCGAACAGCCGAACTGACTTGGCAGTCTTCTGCATCTGGTCGATGGAATTGTCCATCGACGTGATCAGTTCGCGGATGTTGCCGCGGTCGAACGGCGTGATGAAGGTCCGGCGCACGGCGATGAGCACCTCGCGCGTGACGTCGTCGGCGTCGTGCTCGCGGTCCATGACGGCCTGGTAGTTGCCGGCGATGGCATCGCCGCCCTCGAGCATCGCACGCAACGCCGTGGCGCCGGCTACGACCACGTCCGAATGGCGCGCGAACAGCTCGAAAAAGCGCTCCTCTTTCGGCATTAAGGCGTGAAACCAGCGCAGCATCGCTTGCCTCGCATCAACCAAGTTGTGGCGAGCACGCGGGGACGACGTCGGGACGCGGCGGGTCTGATTCAACGAAGTTGAGTCAGACCCGCCGCTTGTTCTCCTGTTTGGGCATGATCTTTTCCGAAAACCGCTTCACACTTTTCGGGATCATGCCCTAGAGAATCTCGTCGAGCCTGTCCGGCGGGCGGCAGAGCCGCGTTCCCTTGCGGGTCCGCACCACGGGCCGCTCGATCAGGAGCGGATGCTTGGCCATCGCGGCGACCAGGTCGGCGTCGGTCCATTTGGGCTTGCCGAGGCCCAGATCATCATAGGGGGTGCCGCGCCGGCGCAAGAGCTCGCGCGGGCCTATCCCCATGTCCTTGAGCGCAGTGCGGATTTCGGCCGCGCTGGGCGGGTCTTTGAGATATTCAACGACGTCCGGCTCGATGCCCTTGGCGCGGATCGCCGCCAGGACCTTGCGCGAGGTCCCGCACTGCGGGTTGTGCCAAATGGTAACCGCCACCTTGGGCAACTCAGCCTCGGCCGGTCGCCGAGCAGCGCACGTAGACCTGGTTGCCGTAGCGGTTGGCGGCATCGGGATCGACGTAGCGGGCGATCAGCACCCGCCCGTCGAACGAGACGATCTCCCGGTCCTGCGCACCGCCGGCCTCGCCGTCCGGCCCGATGTAATTCCGGCCGTCGCTGCTGCCCTTCAGGCGCAACTCGCTCGGCTGGCGCTGATCGGCGAGATGCATCATCACGCCGCCGCTTGGGCCGCGGGCGATGACGTAAGGATTGCGGCACAGGCCGCGGGCCGTGTTGATGGTGCGCGCCTTGTCGGCCTCGTTTTGATAGGACGTGTAGCCCCAGCGCCCGACCAGCTCCTCGGGCGAGTATTTGGAGGGGGCCGCAGCAGAAGGGGGAGGCGTTGCGGGGTCAGATCCGCCGCCGCCGAAGCTCGGCAGGCTCATGCCGCTACACCCGCCGAGCGCGAGGCCCGCGGCAAGAACGGCAAAGGCTGCGATAGGGAGAGGTCGAGGGTGATCACGCATACGAAGTCCCTGCTCTACATCCAGATCGGCGGCGGCGCAGTGTTGGACAGCGGCCATCCGCCCGGCTTGGGTTATCCATTCTAACCCATACAAATTTAACCAGATTCTAATCGCCCTGGCCCGCCGGAGGGCCAGTCTAGCCGCTCCGGCCGCCTCCGCCCAACCGGCCCGGCAGCGTTAACCAACCGGCCGCCTTGCTTAACGAATGGGGCGGTTCGGCTTGACACCCAGAGCCCAAGCCCCTATTTCCGGGCGCGGTATCTGGCACTCTTTCGTTTGAGTGCTAAGTGCCTATCAAAACAAGACTTTCTGTTCCCACCACCGCGCTCACGCGCCGACGAGGAAAGCATGGCCAAGCTCAAGTTCCGTCCCCTGCACGACCGCGTGGTCGTCAAGCGCATCGACGCCGAGGAGAAGTCCGCCGGCGGCATCATCATCCCCGACACCGTGAAGGAAAAGCCGTCGCAGGGCGAGATCGTCGCCGTGGGCCCCGGCGGCCGCGACGAGACCGGCAAGCTGGTCCCGATGGATCTGAAGAACGGCGACCGCGTGCTGTTCGGCAAGTGGTCGGGCACCGAAGTGAAGCTCGACGGCGAGGATCTCCTGATCATGAAGGAGTCCGACATCATGGGCGTGATCGCCTAATTCCGTTCCATCCCAATCTTCCCAAGTCTTTCAGGAGTGAATTGAAATGGCTGCCAAGGACGTCCGTTTCTCCGGCGACGCGCGCGACCGCATGCTGCGCGGCGTCGACACACTGGCCAACGCCGTGAAGGTCACGCTCGGCCCCAAGGGCCGCAACGTCGTGATCGACAAGTCGTTCGGCGCGCCGCGCATCACCAAGG